>JAVEEE010000466.1 GCA_030840615.1 Frankiaceae bacterium
CGGAGTGCAAGCTGCTGCTGCTGACGCATGCCTTCGAGGACTGCGGGTTCGGCCGGGTCAAGATCCAGACGGACCTCGTCAACACCCGGTCGCAGGCGGCGATTGCCAAGCTCGGCGCCACCCGCGAAGGGGTGCTGCGCCGCCACATCAAACGGGCCGACGGCAGCTTCCGGGACACGGTCGTCTTCGCGGTGACCATCGACGACTGGCCCGTCGTCCGGGCCGGTCTCGAAGCCCGTCTCGTGAAAGGGTGACGGCGTGCGGGTGCTGGTGATCGGCGGCGGCGGGCGCGAGCACGCTCTGAGTCTCGCTCTCGCCCGCGATCCGTCGGTGCAGGCGCTGTTCGCGTCTCCCGGAAACCCCGGGATCGGCGGCGTCGCCGAGCTGCTGCCGGCCGGCGACCCGGTGGCCGTGGCTCGTCAGGTGTCGGCCGACCTGGTCGTCATCGGTCCCGAGGCTCCCCTCGTGGCGGGCGTTGCCGACGACCTGCGAGCAGCCGGCTTCGTCGTTTTCGGACCGAGCGCGGCTGCTGCACGGATCGAGGGCAGCAAGGCATTCGCCAAGGACGTGATGCTCGCCGCCGGAATACCGACGGCCCGGCACTGGGTGTGCGAGACGCCAGGTGAGCTCGCGACCGCCCTCGACGCGGTCACGCCGCCCTACGTCGTCAAGCACGACGAGCTCGCTGCGGGGAAGGGAGTCGTCGTGACTCGCGACCGGCGCGAGGCTGAGCAGCATGCTGCAGGTCATCGTGTCGTCGTGGAGGAGTTCCTCGACGGGCCGGAGGTGTCGCTGTTCTGCGTCACCGACGGTGCCACCGTCGTGCCGCTGCTGGCGGCGCAGGACTTCAAACGCGTGGGTGACGGGGACGTCGGCCCCAACACCGGTGGGATGGGCGCATACGCGCCTTTGCCCTGGGCTCCGGCCGGGCTGGCGGACGACGTGGCCAAGACGATCGTCCAGCCGGTCGTCGACGAGATGGCGGGTCGCGGCACGCCGTTCAGCGGTCTGCTCTACGCCGGCCTGGCGCTCACCGTCAGCGGACCGATGGTCATCGAGTTCAACGCGCGGTTCGGAGATCCGGAGACCCAGGTGGTGCTCCCGCTCCTCGAGTCGCCGATCGCGACGTTGCTGCAGGCCGCAGCCAACGGGCGGCTCGCCGAGCACCCACCGCTCACGTGGCGGTCGGGGGCTGCAGTCACCGTCGTCGTCGCGAGCGACGGTTACCCGGGAGCACCGCGCACCGGCGACGAGATCTGTGGTGTCGAGGCGGCCGAGCGCGTCGAAGCAACAACGGTGATCCATGCCGGGACTGCCCGCGACGGTGACGGACGGCTCGTGACCGCCGGGGGTCGCGTCCTCGCGGTCACGTCGGTCGGTGCCGATCTCGCCGGTGCGCGACAATCGGCGTACGCCGCGGTGGACTGCATCGACATCCGGGGTGGACATCACCGCACCGACATCGCCGACCGGGCCGCGCGTGGCACGATCGCGCTGCCGGGCTAGGCACGAGGAGTCGACGTGACGGACGCCCGCGTGGCCGTCATCTATGGGTCCATGACCGAGCACGAGGTCATGGCCCGGGTGGGCGCGATGCTCGCGCGCTTCGGCGTGGACTACGACGAGACCGTCATCAGCCCGCACCGGTCGCCGCGCGCATTGCTGGACTGGTGTGCCGAGCTCGAGCCGCGTGGCATCGAGGTGGTCGTCGCCGGCGGAGGAGTCAACGCGAGCCTGGCCGGCATCATCGCGTCGCACGTCACGCTGCCCGTCATCGGCGTGCCGCTCAAGGGCGGCGGTATCAGCGGTCTCGACGCCTTGCTCGCCATGACGTCGATGTCGGCGGGCGTGCCCGTGGCGGTCGTCGGGCTCGACCACTCGACCAACGCCGCGATTCTCGCGGTGCAGATTCTCGCCGTCCGTGACCCGGCGCTGCGCACGCAGCTGACGCAGTTCAAGGAGACCTTCGAGCAGGCGGCGGTCACCCAGCTATGAGGACACCGCTGTTCTTGCGTGTGCGGGCACGACCGTGATCGAGCGCTACACCCTGCCGGAGATGGGACGGGTCTGGAGCGAGGCCCGCAAATACGAGCTGTGGTGCCAGGTCGAGACGATCGTGCTGGAGGCACACGCCGCGGCGGGAACCGTGCCTGCCGAGGCCGTGGCTCCCGTGCGCGCCGCCGTAGCGCCCACCCCTGAGGCGGTCGCTGCCGTCGAGGCGGTGACGCAGCACGACGTCATCGCCTTTCTCACCGCCTGGGCCGACAACACCTCGCCGCGTGACGCGGCGGCGTGGGTGCACTACGGGATGACGTCGTCCGACTTGCTCGACACCGCGCTTGCATTGCAGCTCGCCGAGGCCACCGATCTCCTGCTCGCCCGCTCGTCGGCCTTGGTCGCTTCCTTGCGCGACCATGCGCTGGCGCACCGCGCGACGCTGCGAGTCGGCCGAACCCACGGCGTCCACGCCGAGCCGGACGTCTGGGGTCACCGGGTTGCCGACTTCGCGTTTGCCATGGCCCGCTCGCGGGACCGGCTCGCCCGGGCACGCGAGGGCGTCGCCATCGCGAAGGTGTCGGGCGCCGTCGGTACCTACAGCAACATCGATCCGGCCATCGAGCAGCACGTCGCGCACGCACTCGATCTGCGACCTGCTGACGTCGCCTCGCAGGTGGTCATCCGCGACGGCATCAGCGAATGGGTGTCGGCGCTTGCGGTCATCGCCACGATCTGCGAGGCGATCGCGTTGGAGGTGCGGCACGGGCAACGCACCGAGGTTCGCGAGCTCGAGGAGCCGTTCGGCTCGGGTCAGAAGGGTTCGAGCGCGATGCCGCACAAGCGCAACCCGATCCTCTGCGAGCGCATCTGCGGCCTGGCCCGTGTCGTGCGGGCCCAGATCGTGCCAGTGCTCGAAGGCATCCCGCTGTGGCACGAGCGCGACATCTCACACTCGTCGGTGGAGCGCGTGGCCCTGCCCGATGCTGCGATCGCCACCGACTATCTGCTGCACCTGACGAGCCGGCTGGTGAACGGGCTCGTGGTCAACGTCGACCGGATGCGCGAAAACCTCGAGGCGACCGGCGGGCTGATCTACTCCAGTGCCGTGCTGCTCGAGCTCGTCGAGAGCGGACTGTCGCGCGAGGAGTCCTACGCCCTCACCCAGGCCGCGGCGATGGACACCTGGCAGTCCGGCGCGCCGTTCCGCGACACGTTGCGCAAGTACGCCGCGGACGCCGGGCAGGTGATCGACGAGCCGCGACTCGACGAGGTCTGCCGACCGGAGCGTTACCTCGAGCGACTCGCAGGAGTCTTCGATCGGGTAGCGACGTTGCAGTGACTCCTCGGATTGATGGCACGCTGTCAGGGCTTGCCGACCGTCATCTGCACTCCGGCAAGGTGCGCGAGCTGTTCACCGTCGGCGACGACCTGCTGCTCATGGTGGCGACCGACCGCATCTCCGCCTTCGACTACATCCTGCCGACGGAGATCCCTGACAAGGGCGCGGTGCTCACGGCTCTTTCGCTGTGGTGGTTCGAGCAGCTCGCGGATGTCGTGCCCAACCATGTCGTTGCCAGCGACGTCGCCGACTACCCGGCCGAGCTGGCGCCTTATGCCGACGCCTTGCGGGGCCGGTCGGTCATCTGCCGGCGGCTGGAGATGGTGCCCGTGGAGTGCGTCGCCCGCGGCTATCTCACCGGCAGCGGCTACCAGGACTACGTGGCCGCCGGGGCGGTGTCCGGGGTGGAGCTGCCGCCGGATCTCCTCGACGGCAGCCGGTTGCCCGAGCCGATCTTCACCCCGACCACGAAAGCACCGGTCGGCGAGCACGACGCGGCGATGACCTACGACGACGTGGTGTCGACCGTCGGGCCGGAGCTCGCCGCCGAGCTTCGCACCGTCACACTCGCGCTCTACTCGCGAGCTGCGAGCGTCGCCGCCGACGCCGGCATCCTGCTCGCCGACACCAAGGTCGAGCTGGGCCGCGACGCCGACGGCGTGCTTCGGCTCGGGGACGAGGTGTTGACCCCTGACTCCTCGAGGTTCTGGCCCGCCGACGGGTGGAAGCCGGGGCGCGCGCAGCCGTCGTACGACAAGCAGTACGTGCGTGACTGGCTGTTGCACGAGTCCGGTTGGGATCGCAGCACGCCGCCCCCGGCCCTTCCGGCGGACGTCGTTCGGCGCACCCGGGAGAAGTACGTCGAGGCGTTCGAGCGTCTCACCGGACGCAGTTTCGACGCCTCGCGACGATAGGCTCGCATCGTGGCCAAGGTCGTCGTCGACGTGATGTTGAAGCCCGAGATCCTCGACCCGCAGGGGCAGGCGATCCACCGGGCGTTGCCCAGTCTCGGCTTCGACGGCGTCAAGGACGTCCGGCAAGGAAAGCACTTCGAGCTGGACATCGACGCGGTCGACGCGGGTTCGGTCGCAGAGCGCGTCGCAGCGACACTGCTGGCCAACCCGGTGATCGAGAATTTCACGATCCGCGTAGCCGACTGAGGGTTAGCGGGGCCTGTCTGCAGGGGTACGCCTTTGCAGGGAGGATCAAGTGGAGATCAAGTTCACGTTGCTGTTGCCGCGCGACGCTCTGAGCGTGCCGGTGGTGAGGCGCGTGCTCAACAGCTCGATGCGCACCCTCGGTGTGGAGGAGAGCTGCCTTGCCGACATCGAGATTGCACTGACCGAGGCTTGCACCAACGTGCTCGACCACGCAAACAAAGGTGATGAGTACCAGATCGTCGCCGGCATCGACGACAGCTCATGTGTCATCGAGGTGCTCGACACAGGTCGCGGCTTCGACGCGGAGCACCTGGGCCACGCGGAAGCCGACCCGTCGGCGGAGGAAGGTCGGGGCATCCAGCTGATCCGCGCTCTCGTCGACCGTGTGCACTTCAGATCGCGGCCCGAGACCGGCATGATCGTTCATCTGGAAAAGGAGCTCGTCTACACGCAGGACTCACCGTTGCAACGGCTGTCCGAGCGTGGGACCGATGTCATCGAGCTTGACCGCGCGGATGCCGAGCGGGTTCTTCGAGAGCGTGACGTGGCGCTCGACTCCGCAGACGGTGTCGGCCCCGTCACCTGACCGGGGGCGAGTGCCGGCGCAGCGTCACCCGCTGCTGGTAGGAGCGCGTCCGACCTTGGTCGTCGGTGACGCTCGCCGTGATCGTGTAGGTGCCGGCCCTGGCGTAGGCATGGGTGGCTCGCCCGCGGCCTTCACCCGTCGTCGAGCCGCCGTACGACGTCGTGCCGTCGCCCCACCCGAAAGTGATCGCGCCGCGTTGGCCGTGAGTGTCGAGCGGGCTGCCGTCCTGTGCCGGGTTGACCGCGCTGTCGACGGTCAGGTCGAGCCCCGACAGCCCCGGCGCGACCGCGAAGAACTGCACGCCCGGCTTGCTGCGGGCGGCGGAGTCGCGCTGCATCGGCTGGGGATGCACATAGGCGGCGCTGAACCCGAGACCGGCTGCGACTGTCGCGGCGGCGTTGACGCTGATGTCGGCGAGCGCGAGGCTGGAGTTGTACTGCAGGTGGTCGCTGTCGTTGGTGATCGTGGTGGCGGGCGCCTCCTCGGGCGGGAAGTAGTAGCCGATCTGATCCTGGGCCATGCCGATCACGTGCACCGCTGACGCGCCATCGATGCCGTCACGGATCGCCCGGCTCACTTCGGGGAATGCCTCGCCGGGCTCGCTGAGATAAGCGACATCGCCGATGCGGACGCCGGTCACCCAGCTGCCGATGCCCGGGCCGACGGCGTAGGGCGGGACGATGGCGCGGTCGAGGGTGCAGGCCACGTCCGGGACACAGGTGTAGGGCGCGACGAGGTTGGCGTAGCCCAGCCCGGCAAGCAGCGGGTTGGTGAGCGGGACGACGATGTAGTTCTCTGCGCTACGGAGAGTGTCGCTTCTGATCGGACGCGCGTGCCGAAGCGCGCGGAGCACCTCGTCGGTGACGGTCATGCCGACGTCGTTGCTGTAGTCGAAGCGCCCGACCTGAACGATGCTTTCCTGCCGGCCCAGGGTGCCCATCGCGACGACGGCGGTGCCGCCGAGCATGCTGTCCAGCGCGTCCCTGGCCACGCCGATGTGGTCGGCGCCCATCTGGTTGTCGCACGAGCCGCACGCGACGTCTGCATGCACCGGGACGTTGACGTAGAGGCCGATCGTCCGATGGGTCTGGGGGTCGCGGGCCCACAGGATCGGCGTGTCCGGATCGACGTCGTAGCCGTCGTAGATGTCCGTCTGGGAGACGTTGGTGCCGTCGATGTCGCTGCTGTCGGCCGATGCGGTCCAGAGCTCTGCCGGCTGCAGTCGCGCGGCGGCGTTCTCGAGCGCGGCGACGGCCTGGTCATGCACGTGCTTCAGGTAGCCGACGTCGGTGGGTCCCCAGATGCCCATGATCGTGGGCGCAGCGTGCGAGTGGGTGCTGGAGACGATGAGATCTGCTTGCGTCATGCCCGGAAAGCCGTGCTTCGCCAGATAGGCGGCGGCCTGCTGACGGGCGTCCGTCACGCCGTACGGGCCCTCCTGGTAGCCGGCGAACCAGCCCTGGGTGTCGACGATGGCGAACTCGACCAGCTTGTTGCCGTTGCTGACGGCAAACGCCCGGACCTGTAGCGGATCGTGCACCCTGTCAGTGGGCTTGGCCATCTGTCCGAAGCCACCGAGGTACTGCGGGTGCCCGGGTGCCGGCGTGATGTCCGCGACCGCCGTCCCGACCTGGAAGATCGCCGCGTGCGGGTGGTGCCGGGCCTCGGTGGCCGCGAGGCCCGTCGCCGGCAGGACGACGACGGTCGCCAGGCCGGCGGCAAGCAGACGACGCATACGACTTGCTGTTCGCGGTGGCCGGCGCGAATCCTGCTCGCAGGTAGGCTGGGGATACCGCCCGCCAGCCGCAGGAGCCCGAGTCCATGACCGCCCGGATCGGCGTCGTCACGTTCCCCGGATCGCTCGATGACCGCGACGCGCTGCGGGCCGCGAAACTGGCAGGTGCGGAGCCGGTCCCGCTCTGGCACGGCGATCACGACCTGCGCGGGGTCGACGCGGTGGTGCTGCCGGGCGGATTCTCCTACGGCGACTACCTGCGCTGCGGCGCGATCGCCCGCTTCTCGCCGATCATGACCGAGGTCGTCGCGGCCGCCGGTGCGGGGATGCCTGTGCTCGGCATCTGCAACGGCTTCCAGGTCCTGTGCGAGTCACACCTGCTGCCCGGAGCTCTCATCCGCAACGCCGGCCTGCACTTCACCTGCGTCGACCAGCGGCTGCGGGTCGAGTCCGCGTCGTCGGCATGGACCAGCGAATACGCCGAGGGCGCCGAGGTCACCATCCCGTTGAAGAACGGGGAGGGCCGCTTCGTCGCGGCCGCCAGCGTCCTCGACGAGCTCGAGCAGAGCGGCCGCGTCGTCCTGCGCTATGTCGGTGCCAATCCCAACGGAAGCCTGCGCGACATCGCCGGCATCCGCAACGAGGCGGGCAACGTCGTCGGTCTGATGCCGCATCCGGAGCACGCGATCGATCCGCTCACCGGCCCCGGCGACGACGGTCTCGCGATGTTCGTCGCGGTCCTGAAGTCGCTCGTCGCCGCATGAGCCTCGAGACGGTCGAGCACGCCACCGCGACACCGGACGTCGAGATGCCGTTCGCGGAGCTGGGGCTGAAAGACGACGAGTACGCGCGGATCCGCAGCATCCTCGGCCGCCGGCCGACCGACACCGAGCTCGCCATGTATTCGGTCATGTGGAGCGAGCACTGCTCTTACAAGTCGTCGAAGGTGCACCTGAGGCAGTTCGGTGACAAGGCGCCGGAGACTCCGGCGTCGGGCACGGGCGCGCTGCTGGTCGGCATGGGCGAGAACGCCGGCGTCGTCGACGTCGGTGACGGGTTGGCGGTGACCTTCAAGGTCGAGAGCCACAACCACCCGTCGTACGTCGAGCCCTACCAGGGTGCCGCGACCGGCGTGGGCGGGATCGTGCGCGACATCCTGACCATGGGCGCGCGACCGATCGCGGTCATGGACTCGCTGCGCTTCGGTGATGCCGACAACGTCGACACCCGGCGGCTGGTGGGTGGCGTCGTCGCGGGCGTCGGTGGCTACGGCAACTGCCTCGGGCTCCCCAACGTCGGGGGTGAGGTCGGCTTCGACCCGACCTACAACGGCAACCCGCTGGTCAACGCGCTGTGTCTGGGTGTCATGCCGCAAGAGCGCATCCAGCTGGCGCGGGCCGAAGGCGTCGGCAACCAGGTCGTCCTGCTCGGTGCCAAGACCGGCCGCGACGGCATCGGCGGAGTGTCTGTTCTCGCCAGCGCGACGTTCGACGACACGTCGGCGACCAAGCGGCCGAGCGTGCAGGTCGGTGACCCTTTCACCGAGAAGATCCTCATCGAGTGTTGCCTGGAGCTCTTCGACCGCGACCTGGTCACCGGCATCCAGGACCTAGGCGGGGCCGGTCTGTCATGCGCCACGAGCGAGACCGCGTCGCACGGTGGCAGCGGCATGCGGGTGGAACTCGACCGGGTGCCGCTGCGCGAACCGTCCATGACCCCGCTCGAAGTCCTCACGAGCGAGTCGCAGGAACGGATGCTTGCGATCGTCACACCCGACGACGTCAGCGAAGTGCTCGAACTGTGCGAAAAGTGGGGC
>JAVEEE010000500.1 GCA_030840615.1 Frankiaceae bacterium
CACCTGGGACGCGGCCATCGCCTTCGTCTTCGACGGGCACTTGGGACTCGGTGTGGGCACCGCCGTACTCGTCGTCAACTCGCTCCTCATCTGGGCCTACACGCTGGGCTGCCATTCCTGCCGGCACATCACCGCCGGCCGGATCAACCACTTCTCGAAACACCCGGTGCGCTATCGGCTCTGGGGGTTCGTCAGCAGGCTCAACAACAAGCACATGCAGTGGGCTTGGGCGTCACTCATCTGGGTGGCACTGGCTGACGGCTACATCCGGCTCGTGGCCAACGGCACGCTGCACGACTACCACCACATCTTCTAGGCCGAGGCGAGATGACTGACTTTGAGTCGCACGACTACGACGTCGTCGTCGTAGGCGCAGGAGGGTCAGGGCTGCGCGCCGCGATCGCAGCACACGAGGCAGGTGCTCGGACCGCCATCGTGTGCAAGTCGCTGCTGGGCAAGGCCCACACGGTCATGGCGGAGGGCGGCATCGCGGCGGCGATGGGCAACGTCTGGCCGGAGGACAACTGGCAGGTGCACTTCCGCGACACGATGCGCGGCGGCAAGATGCTCAACAACTGGCGGATGGCACAGCTGCACGCCCAGGAGGCTCCCAGCCGGGTGTGGGAGCTCGAGGAGTGGGGCGCGCTGTTCGACCGCACCAAGGAAGGCAAGATCTCCCAGCGTGACTTCGGGGGGCACCGCTACGCCCGGCTGGCTCACGTCGGCGACCGTACCGGCCTCGAGATGATCCGCACCCTGCAGCAACGAGCCGTCGACCTCGGCATCGACGTGTTCATGGAGTGCACGATCACCCGGCTGCTCGGGGAGAGCGGGTCGGGCGGCAGGGGCGACAGGGTCAGCGGCGCGTTTGCCTACTGGCGCGAGACCGGCTCGTTCATCACCTTCCGGGCGCCCGCGATCATCCTGGCCACCGGCGGCATCGGCCGGTCGTTCACGGTCACGTCCAACTCGTGGGAGTACAGCGGCGACGGACACGCGATGGCGCTGTGGGCCGGCGCGTCGCTGCTCAACATGGAGTTCGTGCAGTTCCACCCGACGGGCATGGTCTGGCCGCCGTCCGTGAAAGGTCTGCTCATCACGGAGTCGGTGCGCGGGGAGGGCGGCGTACTGCGCAACTCCGACGGCAAGCGCTTCATGTTCGACTACATCCCGGAGTTCTTCAAAGCCGAGACGGCGGACAACGAGGCTGAGGCCGACGCCTGGTACGACGACCACAAGAACAATCGTCGGCCGCCGGAGCTGCTGCCCCGCGACGAGGTCGCCCGGGCCATCAACTCGGAGATCAAGGCCGGCCGGGGGTCGCCGCACGGCGGCGTGTTCCTCGACATCGCGACCCGACGCAGCGCCGAGGACATCAAGCGACGACTGCCGTCTATGTATCACCAGTTCAAGGAGCTAGGCGACGTCGACATCACCAAGGACCCCATGGAGGTCGCGCCGACGTGCCACTACGTGATGGGTGGCATCGAGGTCGACGCCGACACGGAAGCCGCGACGGTGTCAGGGCTCTACGCCGTCGGTGAGGTGTCGGGCGGCATGCACGGGTCCAACCGGCTGGGCGGCAACTCGCTGTCCGACCTGCTGGTCTTCGGCAAACGAGCCGGGGAGAGCGCAGCGGGCTATGTCGCCGCACTGCCGTCCCGGCCCGCGGTCGCGGCAGCCGACGTCCAGGCCGCGGCCGACGAGGCGCTTGCGCCATTTGCCAACCCGGGCGCGGAGAATCCCTATGCGGTGATGAAGGACCTGCAGGAGCACATGCAGTCGCTCGTCGGCATCATCCGCAAAGGTGACGAGCTCGAAATCGCGCTGAAGGAGATCGAGCGGCTGAAGGAGCGGGCCAGGAACGTCTCGGTCAAGGGCTCCGGACGCAGCTACAACCCGGGCTGGCACACGGCGCTCGACCTGCGTGCCATGTTGACGGTGTCGGAGTGCATCGCCCGCGCCGCGCTCACCCGCACCGAGAGTCGCGGTGGTCATACCCGCGACGACTATCCGGCCACCGACCCGGAGTGGGGCAAGGTCAACCTCGTGATCACCGAACGCCGCGGCGTCCTGCAAGTCGACCGCAAGCCGCTGCCGCAGATGCCGGACGATCTCAAGGCCTTGTTCGAGGAGACTCACTGATGGGGCACCAGCAGAGCATGCGGGTCTGGCGCGGCGACGCATCCGGAGGCGACTTCAGGTCCTACTCGGTGCCGGTCGAGGAGGGCGAGGTCGTCCTCGACGCGATCCACCGGCTGCAGGCGGAACAGGCCCCCGACCTAGCTGTCCGGTGGAACTGCAAGGCCGGCAAGTGCGGGTCGTGCAGCGCCGAGATCAACGGCAAGCCCGCGTTGATGTGCATGACCCGGTTGTCGACGTTCGAGCCGACCGAGACCGTCACGGTGACACCGATGCGCGCGTTCCCGGTGATCCGCGATCTCGTGACCGACGTGACCTTCAACTACGAAAAGGCGCGTGAGGTCCCGGCGTTCGCTCCACCGCACAGCAACGCTGACGGGTCTTTCCGGATGCAGCAGGTCGATGTCGAGCGCGGTCAGGAGTTCCGCAAGTGCATCGAATGCTTCCTCTGCCAGAACACGTGTCACGTCATCCGTGACCACGAGGAGAACAAGCCGGCGTTCGCCGGGCCGCGCTTCTTCATCCGCTACGCCGAGCTCGACATGCATCCGCTCGACACGCTTGACCGGCGACGGATGGCGCAGGAGGACGAGGGCCTGGGCTACTGCAACATCACGAAGTGCTGCAGCGAAGTGTGCCCCGAGGGCATCCACATCACGGACAACGGAATCATCCCGTTGAAGGAGCGGGTGGTGGACACGAAGTACGACCCGGTGTTCATCAGCCTGGGCATCGGCCGGCGTAAACAGCGCCGCCTGGTCGGACCCGGCGGTGGGAGCGGTCCGTCGCCGATCAAGCGGCCCGGCCAGGGTCAGTCGTCGCTGCGGTCTGCTGCCTCAGCCGGGCCGGCGTCGGGCGCAACCGCCACCCCCACGTTCGCGCCTGCCCCGCCACGGGCTCCCACCGCGGTCGACAAGGTCGCTTCCACCGCGTCTTCCGCAGCGTCGAAGGTGGGCACCGCGGCCAACGCCGAGTCGATGAAGACGGCGATGCCGGCCATCGGCGCAGCGGTCGGTGTCGGTTTCCTCGCCTGGGCCATCCGCAAGACGCGCAAGAAGTAGCCGCAGATCTCGCCGCCGTGACGCCGAACCCGGCTGGCCCGGAGACTGCACGGGCAGATCCGGCCGAGTTGCTCTCGGTCGCCGTCGAGCTGGCTCGTGCCGCGGGCGCGCTCCTGCTGCAACGTCCTGACGATCTCGGCGCCACCGCGAAGTCCACGCCCACCGACGCGGTCACCAAGATGGACCGAGCAGCAGAGCGGGTGATTCTCGACGGGCTGGCCCGACGTCGTCCGCACGACCGCGTCGTGGCCGAGGAGAGCGGCACGAGCGGCGGCGGAAGCGACGTCACCTGGTTCGTCGATCCGCTCGACGGCACCGTGAACTATCTCTACGACATCCCGCACTGGGCGGTGTCGATTGCCGCGGCTGTGGGCGACACGGTGGTCGCCGGTGTCGTGTTCGACCCGCATCGCGACGAGACCTTTCAAGCCCTGCGCGGCCGGGGCGCGACCTGCAACGGGCGGCCGCTCGCGGTCAGCGCGCAGGCCGATCCTGCGTTCGCCCTGGTCGCGACGGGGTTCTCCTACGCCGCCGCCGAGCGCAGCCGGCAGGCGGAGGTCCTGCGGGCCGTGCTGCCCCGGGTGCGCGACATCCGCCGCGCCGGCTCGGCCGCGCTCGATCTCTGTGCTGTCGCCGCTTCGAGGGTTGACGCGTTCTTCGAAGCGGGCATGTATCCGTGGGACTGGGCCGCCGGCGGCCTCATCGCGGAGGAGGCCGGCGCGACGTTCGGCGGAGTGGGGGGTCGACCACCCGGCGCCTGGACGACGCTCGTGGCTAACCCTGCGCTGTTCGTGGCCCTCGACCGGCTGTTGCTCGAGGCAGGAGACGGGCCGCGGGCGTCGTAGTTTGCTGAGGAACAAGTCCGGGGGACCGAGGAGGGTGGTTCGGCGTGCCTCGCCCCCGCATGGTGATCGCCGCTGTCGTCGCGTTGGGTGCTGTTGCCACCGCCGGAGCCGGCGCCGTCGGTGTGGCGCAAGCGCACGGACCGGCCCCCACCACGCCGTCACGGCATGCGGAGCCCACACCGGTCCCCGCTCGACCGGCGCCGGCCCGCGCGGACCGGGCGGCGCGATCCACCGAGGTGGCCCCGCTGGCGCGGCTGAGTCCTCCCGACGTCGTCGTGGGACTGCCACGGCAGATCGCGGCTGACCGGTTGCAGCGACTTCGACGGCAGCCCGGGGTTTCGGCGGTGGCCGTGCTCGACCCGGGGCAGCTACACATCCGGGGCCGGACCCTGCACGCCATCGGGGTGGACGCCGGGGAGGTCAGAGGCTTCACGCCATCCCTCACGGCGCGCTCCGACGTCTTGTGGCAGTCGGTGGCGCGCGGCGAGCTCACGGTCACCTACGCCAAGTCACGCCCGTTGCGGCACCGGCTGGGCCGCACCGTCACCGTCCGCGGTAGCCACCACCATCTGGTGCAGGTCCGAATGGGCGCATTCGCATCTGTCGGTCTCGGCAACGCGCAGGCAGTGGTTGACCACGCCGACGCTCGACTGCTCGGCCTCCACGTCGGACGTCGCATCGTCATCAGCGCGCCGCAGCTGTCCATCGGCGCCGTCGAAGCGATGGTGCATCGCATCCTCGGCCGCCGCGCGCAGATCCATGGCGCGCGGCCCGAGACAGTGGACCAAAGCGTGATGAGCGACTACGCGCGCGCCACGATTCCTTCGTCCTACCTCGCGCTCTACCGCGCTGCGGCGACAACGTGCGCCGGACTGCCGTGGACGGTTCTCGCCGCGATCGGTGCGGTCGAGACCGGTCACGGTGTCGACACCCGCACGTCGAGCAAGGGGGCGGTGGGCCCGATGCAGTTCTTGCCGTCGACGTTCGCGGCCTACGGGATCGACGGCGGTGGCGACGGGTTCGTGGACATCCGCGACCCGGCCGACGCCGTCTACTCCGCCGCGCGCTACCTGTGCCTGTCCGGTGGCGGCCGGGGTGGCCAAGCGCTCTACGACGCCATCTGGGCCTACAACCATGCGGACTGGTACGTCCGCGAGGTGCTCGCCTACGCGGTCGCCTACTCCTAGCGGCCGCGACGCCCGTACCTCAGCTCACCCAGCCTCGCCGCGACCTTCGGCAACCACGCCGGCCGGTCGAACGACATCATCTCCGCCGGAGTCGCGAATCGTTGCTTGGCGATGGCCTTGGATCGGGTGAACTCCTTGAGTCCGTCCTCGCCGTGGATGCGGCCGAAGCCCGACTCGCCGATGCCGCCGAACGGAAGCGAGGGAAAGCCCGCGAACGCGAGGACCGAGTTCACGCTCGTCATCCCCGACCGCACCTTGCGGGCGGCCTCGTAACCGCGCTTCTTTCCGAACACCGCCGCCCCGAGCCCGTACGCCGTGCGGTTGGCGCGTTCGATCGCGTCGTCGAGGTCGCGCACCCGGGTCACGGGCAGCACCGGACCGAAGGTCTCCTCGCGCATGACGCGGGCGTCGTCCGGCACGTCGACGAGAATGATCGGGTCGATGTAGGGCGCCCGGATGCTGTCGCGCCCGCCGATGATCGCCTTCGCGCCCCGTTCCAGCGCCTCCTCGACGTGTGCGCGCACGATGTCGACTTGCTTCGGCATCGTCATCGGCCCGATCACCGCTGCTTCGCCACCGGACTTGAGATCCTTTGCGGCATCGGTCAGCTCCGCCACGAACCGGTCGTAGACCGCGTCGACGACATAGACACGCTCGACGCCGATGCAGGTCTGTCCG
>JAVEEE010000023.1 GCA_030840615.1 Frankiaceae bacterium
GCAGGGCGCCGGAGAAGATCATCGCGGAGCCGCGGTCGGTCGCGTTCTCGGCGACCATCTCGGTGCGAACCCCGTCGGGACACACGACGTGCATCCGCACCGGCGAGCCGGCGGCTCGAAGCTCCGCCGCCGTGGTCTGCGTCCAGCTCACGACGGCTGCCTTGCTGGCGGCGTAGACGGCGAGGCCGGGCAGCGGACCGTACGCCGACATCGACCCCATGTTGACGATGTCGGCGCGCCCACCATGCGCCCGCATGACCGTGAGGGCCGCGCGGGTGCCGTGGACGACACCGAGCAGGTTGATGTCCACCGTCATCGACATCGTGGCGTCGTCCTGCTCCCACAGCGCGCCGGTGCGCAGGACGCCGGCGTTGTTGACCCACGCCCGCACCTCGCCGAGCGCCGCCGCGCGCCGAGCCACCTCGCGGTGCTGCTCGGGATCGCGGACGTCGTGCGCCAGCGCGGTGCAGCCGCCGAGCTCGTGTCCGGTGCGCCGGACCGCGGCCTCGTCGACGTCGGTGATGACCGTCGTCCAGCCCTGCTCGGTCAGTCGCCGCGCGACCTCGCGGCCCATCCCTCGACCGGCACCGGTCACCACGGCAACGCGCGGCGCGGTGGTCATCCGGGGATGCCGCCGGCACGTTGGCGCATCGCGACCCGCAGCCCGAGTTCGTCGACCGGCCGCTGGACCACGACGTGCGCCCCGGCCGCGACGTAACGCTGCGACCAGTCGGCGTCCGGCTCGTCGACGACACCGACGACCGTGGCGTCGAGACCGTGCACGTCGACCACCTGGCTGACGAACTCCGGCCCGGCCAACGCTCCGACGGTCGGCGCGACGAACACCACGTCAGGACGGTGCTCGGCGATCCCCACCAAGGCTTCGTGCGAGTCGTCGTAGAGGAGCACGTCCGCGTCGGGCAGCAACCGCTCGATCGAAGCGGCCAGCTGGCGGCCTTCTCGTAGGACCTTGTCGGTGATGACGATGCGCATGTCGTTCCCTTCAGCTCCAGCGAAATGTGCGACTCGCAAGCCCGATGCTCCCCGCGGCCCAGCCGAGCAGCGTCAGCCAGTCGCGCAGGGGAACGCTCGCGCCGTGCCGCAGCACGGCGCGGAGACCGTCGGTGAGTGCAGTGATCGGCAGCAGCAACAGCACGTGTCGCATCCCCGCGGAGAAGTCGGCGATGGGAAACACGACGCCGCCGAGCACCAGCAGCACGACGTAGATGAGGTTGGCCGCGGCCAGGGTGGCTTCGGCGCGGAGGATGCCGGCAAGCAGCAGGCCGAGACCGCTGAACGCCGCCGTGCCGAGCAGGAGCAACCCGGCGACCGTGAGCGGTGAACCGGTTGGCGACCAGCCGAGCAGCAGGCCGACGCCGACGAGCAGGACCACCTGTCCGACCTCCACTGCCATGACTGCCAGCGTCTTGGCGCCGATCAGCACGAGGCGAGGCATCGGGGTGGTGCCGAGTCGGCGGAGCACGCCGTAGCGGCGTTCGAATCCCGTCGCGATGGCCTGACCCGTGAACGCGGTCGACATCACGGCGAGGGCGAGGACGCCGGGCACGAGGTAGTCGACCCGCGGGTGGGGGAGGTCGGCGATCGGTGCCGTGGCAAAGAGGACTAGTACGACGGTGGGGATGGCGATCGTGAGCAGCAGCTGCTCGGCGTTGCGGGCGAGCAGCTCGATCTCGACTCGGGTCTGGGCCACAAGCTGCCGGGCCCGCGGCGCCGCTGCGCCGGCCGGGACGAAGGAGAGCGTCGTCACGAGGAACTGCCGGCGGTGAGGGTGAGGAAGATGTCCTCCAGCGACCGGCCGCCGGCGGTCAGCTCGAGTGGTGCGCCGGCGGCGACGGTGCGACCGCGGTCCACGATGACCACGTGGTCGGCGAGTCGCTCGGCCTCATCCATCGCATGCGTCGTGAGGACCACTGCGACACCGGCGGCGGCGAGCTCGCGGATGAGCTGCCAGGCAGCGCGGCGCGCGTGCAGGTCCAGGCCGGCGGTGGGCTCGTCGAGGAAGACGAGCTCGGGCCGGCCGATGACCGCGAGGGCGAGGGATAGTCGTTGCTGCTCACCGCCGGACAGCCGCCGCCAAGGTGTGCGAGCGACGCGGGTCAGGTCGAGTCGGTCGAGCAGCGCGTCGACCTCGAGGGGATGCGCGTAGAGCGAGGCAAACAGGCGCAGCGCCGAGAGCGGGCTCACCGACGGGTAGACGCCGGCGGCGCCGGATCCGCCGGTCTGCGGCATGACGCCGATCCTCGTGCGCAGTTCTTGGGCGTGGCGGCGCGGGTCGAGGCCCAGCACCGCGACGCGGCCGGCGTCCGGCGTCCGGAGTCCGGCACAGACCTCGACCGCGGTCGTCTTCCCGGCACCGTTCGGGCCGAGCACTGCCGTCACCTGTGCGGCCGCGGCTGCGAGGGACAAGCCGTCGAGCGCTTGGGTTGCGCCGTACCGCTTCGAGAGGTCTTCGACCACGAGCGCGGTTGGCGGCACGCATCGATCCTAGGTTCGCGGGCATCACCCGAGCGATGGCAGCAACCGCGTCGGCGCCGGCGAAGCGCAAAGCACGCAAGGCGGCAGGCGCGGTCGGCCGCAGCCGCACCGCTCGGGCTGCTGCCCGTGCCGGAATCGTCGCCCGGGCCGGCTTCTACCTGCTGCTCGCCGGCCTGGTGCTCGACGTCGCCATCTCCGGGGGATCGCGGGGAAAGCAGACAAACGCGAACGGTGCACTCACGACGATCGCCCAGGACCCGGTGGGGATGGCGGCGATCGCAGCGGCCGCCCTGGGATTCCTCTCCTACGGTCTGGTGCGCATCGCCGGTGCCGTCCGGGACCGTGAAGCGGACACGCAGGCTCGGGTGCTGACTCTGGTGCAGGGTGCCTTCTACCTCGCGCTGACCTGGGTGCCGCTGTCCTTCTTGTTCGGCAGTCGGCAGACGGGATCGGAGCAGGCTCAGCACACCGAGACTGCGGTCGTGCTCTCCTGGCCCGGCGGCCGCGTCCTCGTGGTCGTTGCCGGACTGGTCGTGATCGGTGTCTGCGCCTACCAGATCCGCACCGCGCTGACCCAGGACTTCACCGACGGGTTGGAGCTGGGGTCGGCCCCCGCGTGGGTGTGCCGGCTGGTCGAGGCCGCGGGCACGGTCGGCATCGTGGCCCGGGCAGGGGTCTTCGTGCCGGTCGGCGCGGTTCGCGTCGTATCGGCCGGTCAGGCCGACCCGCAGCACGCCAAGGGGCTGGACGCGGAGCTCGCCCTGGTGGCCCGGCAGTCGTGGTGGGGCGCGGCCCTGCTGGCCGTGGTCGCGCTCGGGCTGGTGGTCTTCGCGCTCTACTCCTTGCTCGAGGCCCGCTACCGCCGCGTCGGCCGCAGCAGCTGACCCCCAGCGGTGTGCCACCGGTGGGGTCCTGGGCCCAGCGGTGTGCCAACGGTGGGGTCCTGGGCCCAGCGGTGTGCCACCGCTGGGGGCGAGGGGGGCGGGTTTGATCCTGTCGGGTATTTACGCGACAATGTCGTTGTGAAAAAGAATGCCGGCACGGCCACCGTCGTGGACGGCGACCGGCGTACCCGCGAGCGGGTGGCCCGGCTCCTGCTGGACCTGGGGCCGAGCACGGCCAGCGCGCTCGGCGAACGCCTCGGGCTCACCCCCGCTGCCGTCCGCAAGCACCTCGACCTCATGCTCGCCGACGGCACGCTGGTGGCCCGCGACGCCCCCGTCCGCGGTCCACGCCGACGCGGCCGCCCCGCCCGGCTCTTCGCCCTGTCCGACGCCGGGCACCAGAGCGCGGGGCCGATGGCCTACGACTCGGTCGCGGTCGACGCGTTGCGCTTCCTGCGCGAAACCGCGGGGGAGCGGGCGGTCGAGGAGTTCGCCCGCAAGCGGGTGGCCGAGTGGGAAGGCCGTTACACCCTCCGAATGGCGACGTTGCCGCTGGCCGACCGGCCCGCCGCTCTCGCTGAGGCGCTCTGCGACGACGGCTTCGCCGCCACGGTCCACGACGGGGGCTGCGGCGTACAGGTCTGTCAGCACCACTGCCCGGTGCAACACGTCGCCGAGGAGTTCCCG
>JAVEEE010000149.1 GCA_030840615.1 Frankiaceae bacterium
GCGCGCCCGGAGCAGGTCGCCGAGCGACTGACCCAGATGACGGCGCTGATGGACTTCGCCGATGTCGTCCCGTGCTCGGCGGTCGACGGCTTCCAGGTCGGGCTGCTCGCGGATCTTCTCGTCGCCCGGCTGCCCGAGGGGCGGGCGCTCTATCCGGAAGGCGACCTGACCGACGAGCCGGAGCGGGTGATGGTCGCGGAGCTGATCCGGGAAGCGGCACTGTCGGGTGTGCGCGACGAGCTACCGCACTCGATCGCCGTGGTCGTCGAGGAGATGCAGCAACGAGAGGGACGCGCTGATCTCGTCGACATCGAAGCGGTGATGTTCGTCGAGCGCGACAGCCAGAAGGCGATCGTGATCGGCACCGGCGGGCAACGGCTGCGCACGGTCGGTACGACGGCCCGACACCAGATCGAGGCCCTGCTCGGGTCGAAGGTCTATCTCGACCTCCGGGTGAAGGTCGCCAAGGACTGACAGCGCGACCCCAAGCAGCTACGCCGTCTCGGCTTCTAGCCGGTCACGCGCAGGTCTGCCTCCACCTCGACCCACTCCTCGCACACGGCGTAACCGAGGCGTTCGTTGACCGCCCGCATGAAGCCGTTGTCGGCTGCGTTCCAGGTGACGACCCAGCGGGCCCGCGGCGCCGCGTCCAGGAGCCGCAACAGGTTGGCGGCCTTGATCACCAGGCCGAGACCGTGACCACGGTGCGCGGCGATGACCGCGGTCTCTTCCTGCCAGGCGCCGGTCGCTTCGGCTCCCGCGACGACGATCTCCGTGAAGCCGGCCACATCGCCCGACGGGCCATGCACCGCGGCGAGCGTCAGTGCCTGCAACCCCCGACGTTGCCGGCGGATCTCCAAGGCCCGGACGCGACCGGCGTCCCACTTCAGGTCGTCGCGCCGGCCGGTGCCGGTCGGCCTGTCGTTCATCGCCTCCTGCGCTCGGGCCACCCCGTCGACAAGATCCTCCGGGCACCGGTCCACCCACGCGGCTATCGAGTAGGGATCGGGCACCGCGCTCGCGATGGTCCGCAACCACCCCGCGTCCACTGTGGTGAGGTCGAGGCGGCTGCGCACGTCGCGCAAGGTCTCGCGAGCTCCCCGCGCACTCGAAAACGCCAGCCCTGCCTGCCGGTCGGCGACGTCGGCTGACGCGCATTCGCGGCCCGCGGCCTGCAGCACCCCGGTCATCACGTCGGCCAGCCGGCTTCCGATGCCGCGCCGGCGCAACTCCGGGCGGACGACCATGTCGACCGATGCCCGGTGCTGGTCTTCGCGAAGCCACATCGAGGCCGTCATTGCACCGAGTGCCTGCCCGCCGTCCCACGCCAGCAGCGCCTCGACCTTGGCGTCCGCATCGCTGATGAGCTCTGCGAGGGCGGCGGTGCGGGTCGGCGGCTCGATCTCCGGCACCTGCTCCCGGACGAGCATGGAGTAGAGCTCGACCCAGCCGTCGAGGTGCTCGACTGCCGAGTCCGGTGCCAGCGGCACGATCTGCACATGCTGATCGTGGCGCCCTGGCCGCCGGTCGCCAACCGAATTGCCGCCCCGGCGCGCTACCTCAGCCCTTGGTCGTGAGGCCGTCGACAATCACCCGGTGTCCACCCGAGTGCGAGTTCTGGGTGCCCAACACCTTGAAAGTCAGCTTGCGCCGCACGTCCGACCGGACGCTGTAGACCGTGAAACGCACCCGGTCGTGGGTCCGCTTGGAGTAGGTGTCGATGACCCGCCGCTGCTTGCCCCCGACGATGATGCCGATCTTTCCGCAGGTCGAGCAGGTAGTGACGTAGAGCGCGTAGGTCAGCCCTGTCGCGCTCGCCGACGCCTTGGCGCCGCGTCTGGTCGATGTCGCCTCCGACCCGTCGAAGGCCGTCGGTCCGATGGTGCGAGACCAGCCGCGGGAGAACGAGAACTCCCGGTCGTCGACGAGCTGGGCCACCGCGGTGTGGACGTTGCCCGCGTAGTCGGTCGCGGTGACGGACAGGGTGTAGACCTTGCCGGGCTTCGCGGCCACCCGCACGGACCCGCGGTTGAAAGTCGTCCTGTTGAGCACGACCTTGCCCGGGTAGCCGAGCTTGACCCTGAGCGAACGGATGCCGCTGCCTTCACTGAAGAAGTCGCGGTCGTTGCCACCCCAGGACGCGAGGAGGTTCTTGACGCCCTTGGTGATCGACAGGCCCGCGGTCGGCGAGGGGTCGGTCGTGTCGACGAAGACGAACGCGTCGGAGTAGTGGCAGATGTTGTCCGCGCTGTTGAAAGCGACGAGGGTCAACGAGTGCACACCATCGGCGGAGTGAGCGCCGCCGAAGGCCGGCACGGTCACCGACGTCGGCTTCGTGGCAGACGCATTGTTGACGGTGCAGACGTGGTCGCCGTCGACATCGATGCGGAAGCGGTCGTAACTCTGCCAGTCGGGCGTCCGGACGGTGACCGGGACGACCCGGCTGTTGCTGTAGGCCCGGCCGACTGACAGGTGCGGGTCGCCGCCGAGACCGGGCGACACGATCGAGGACCAGACCGGCGTGCCGAGACCCGTGACCTGGTCGTAGCCCGCGTGAGCGACGTCGACGCCGTTCCAGCCGGCGCATGAGCTGTCGTTGGCAACGCACCCGTCGTCGACGTCGGTGAAGCTGCTCGGTGTGTTGGCCGCCTGGTCATAGAGGCCGGGCAGGATGTTGCCGACGCCCCAGGAGAAGTTGTGCTGGGCGACCTGCACGGCATAGGTGGCAGCGCTCACCGGCGAGGCGAGGCTGGTCCCGCCGTAGGTGTCGACGGCGTGTGGGGCGGCCGGGCTGGTCGACCGGACGTCGAACCCGGGATCCCCGGCAAGGGCGGAGATGTCCGGCACGGTCCGCATCGTCGAGCCGGTGAGGGCGAAGGGCTGGTAGGCCGGTCGTGGGAAGACCTTGGACGCGCCGCCGGCCGAGGAGCCGAACGTGTCCTTCCAGCCGCTCGGCGGGTCGGCGATCACGTCACCGCCGGTGTGCTGGGTGCCACCCACGCTGATGACCTGCGGCGAGCTCGCGGGATAGCTGACACCCAGGTGACTCCCGTCGCACTTGCTGCCGTCGTCGCCCGAGGCGGAGAACACGGTCACGCCGGTCGCGAGGTCGTAGGAGAGCACGTCTTCGAACGCCGCGTAGAGCGCGTTGCTCGACGGGTCCGAGTTGAGGTCGGTCTCGCAGAACCCCCACGAGATGCTGGCCGCGATGAGGTGACGGTCGACGGTCGGGTCGGAGGCGTCGTCACCGATGGCGGCGAGTGAGTCGTACATGCCGAACAGGTCGTTGCCGCTCAGGTAGGCGCGCTGGCGCGCAAACGGGGCGACGGCGTAGATCGCCTCCTGGTCGAGGTCGACCTCGATGTCGTTGCCGAAGTTGGGGCCGCTCTGTGCCACGTGTGAGGGCAGCAGCGGGTCGTCGACACCGGTGTAGCGCGGCGCCGGCCAACCGGCGTTGCCGGTCTGGTTGCGCAGGAAGGTCGCGTAGGCGTCGAGGTCGCTGGAGTGCCAGCCGGACAGCTGCACGGTGGCGATCGTCGCCGCCTTCTCGTGCGCGGACGGCGCCGCCAGCGGGCTGGTGTCGGTGTCGCCGTAGGCGGTCCGGAAGTCGGTGCCGTCGGCCGTCCCGTCCGGCAAGCCGAAGTGCCGGAACGCCGGGCGGTTGTCGTCGCCGCCGAACGCGACCGTCACCTGACCGCGCAACGCCGACGGCAATGAGGGCAGCGGATGCTGCACCGGCGAGCGCGGGTCGACGGCTCGTGCGCTGCCGAAGAGGCTGCGCACCAACGATGCGCGACCGCTGACCAGCACCGACATCCGGTTGCTGCGGTCGACGTGCAGACCGAGGTTGCGCGCGGTGTCGGCGACGGACCGCCGGCGCGCGTCGCTCGGTAGCGCCTCGCTCAGCGACGCCGCCGTTTCGGCCCGCCGGACGGATGAGCTGCGGGCAAGGGCACGCAACGCGCCGCGATCCTGCGGGGCCAAGGTGAGCAGCACTCGCTGGGTCGGACCCGTCGGCTGCTGCCGCACGCTCGCGGCACCCGCGGGGGTGGTGGCCAGCACGGGGGCGGCCAAAGCAGCGACGACGCAAGCCACGATGGGCGCGGGCAGGCGCGAGATACGCACTCGAACTCCTCGGTGAAAGAACGGCGACGATGGTCGCCGTTCGAGCCTCGCATACGGCCCGACGGACAGGTGGGCGATTTGCGAAGATCGGTGCCGTCCCGCCCGGCGATCCGAGCGGTCGGCGCGCCGACAGGCCGGGCGGCTCCGCACCGGGGCGAGAATGGCGGAGTGCCGCTCTACCGTGACGAGGCCGTCGTGCTCCGCACCCAGAAGCTGGGTGAGGCCGATCGCATCGTCACGCTCCTGACCCGCCGCCACGGCCGGGTCCGGGCCGTCGCCAAGGGAGTACGACGTACGGCGTCGCGGTTCGGCGCCCGGGTCGAACCGTTCAACCACGTCGACCTCCAGCTCCACAGCGCCCGATCTTCGGGGGACAGCTCGCTCGACCTGGTCACGCAGGCGGAGACGATCGAGCCCTACGGTCAGCGGATCGCCGACGACTACGGCCGCTACACCGCCGGGACCGCGGTGCTCGAGACCGCTGAACGGCTGACCGCCGAGGAACGCGAACCGTCGCTGCGGCTCTACCTGCTCGTCGTCGGCGCGTTGCGGGCACTGGCCGAAGGCACCCACACACCGTCGCTCGTGCTCGACGCGTTCATCCTGCGTGCGATGGCCGTGGCCGGTTACGAGCCGGCGCTCGATGCGTGTGGCCGTTGCGGTGAGCCGGGCCCGCATCGGTTCTTCTCCGTCGCCGCGGGCGGCTTTGTCTGCACGGAACACCGGCCGGGAGGTGCGGCGACGGTCTCGACGCCCGCCGCGGCCGTGCTCGTGGCGTTGCTCGACGGGGACTGGCCGGTCGCTGACGTGGCGGAGCCGCGGGTGCAGCGGGAGGTCAGCGGCCTGGTCGCGGCCTACCTGCAGTGGCACCTCGAGCGCGGGCTCCGGTCACTGCGCCTGGTCGAGCGCGGATGACCGGGTGAGCCGCCGATCCACCCCGGTGCAGCCGCCGTCACCGCATCCGACGGGGGCGCGGCCACCGGCGATCCCGCAGGAGCTCGTCCCGCGGCACGTCGCCATCGTCATGGACGGCAACGGACGGTGGGCCAAGAAGCGCGGGTTGCCCCGCACCGCCGGCCACGAGCGGGGCGAGCACTCGCTGTTCGACGTCGTCGAAGGTGCCATCGAGATCGGCGTGCAGTGGCTGTCTGCCTACGCGTTCTCCACCGAAAACTGGCGACGCTCGCCCGACGAGGTGCGCTTTCTCATGGGCTTCAACCGCGACGTCATCAGGCGCCGTCGTGACGACATGCACGCGATGGGTGTGCGGGTCCGGTGGGCGGGCCGGCGGCCCCGACTCTGGAAGTCCGTGATCGACGAGCTGCAGACGGCAGAGGAGCTGACCCGACGCAATTCCGTCCTGACGTTGACGATGTGCGTCAACTACGGCGGCCGCGCGGAGATCGCCGACGCGGCGGCAGCCCTCGCGCGCGATGTGGCTGCCGGCCGTGTCGACGCGGGCAAGATCAGTGACAAGTCCTTCGCTCGCTACCTCGACGAGCCGGACATGCCCGACGTCGACCTCTTCGTGCGCTCGAGCGGTGAGCAGCGCATCTCCAACTTCCTGCTCTGGCAGTCGGCCTACGCCGAGATGGTCTTCCAGGACACCCTCTGGCCCGACTACGACCGTCGCAATCTGTGGTCGGCTATCGACGAGTACGCACGGCGCGATCGCCGCTACGGCGGAGCGCAGGAGAGGACGGCGGGTCCCGGATGAGGTTCCACCACGTCAACGTCGTCGTACCCCCGGGCACGACCGCCTCTGTCATGCCCTTCTACGCCAACGCGCTCGGCTTGCGACAGGTTGCGAAACCGGCCGAGGGAGTGGCGCAGACCGGCGCCTGGTTCGACATCGACGGGACGACGCAGGTGCACGTCTCCGAGCGTGCCGGTGCCCGACATCCGCAGGCGCACTTCGGACTGGTCGTCGAGGACCTCGACGAGGTGCTGGCCCGGCTGCGGGATGCCGGGGCTCCATGGGAGGACCAGCCGGACCTGTTCGGTGGTCGCCGGGGCTTCACCCGTGACCCGGTCGGCAACCGGGTCGAGCTGCTCGAGCGAGCCGGTTCGCTGGCCTGATCGGGGTTCGGTCGCTTGAGACGTTCGCCTGCGCAACCGTGCGCGTTGCGAAACGATCGGATCATCACCGATCCACTCATGGGGGACTGAACCGTGTCTGACGTCGCCGCATCACTCATCGACACCTCCGACATGATCCAGCTGCACCGGGTCTTCCGTGACGCACTGGGCGCCGCGGCACCGCTGGTGGGCTCCGTCCTCGCGGACGACGTGGAGCGGGCCGAGCTCGTCGGCAGCTACTACTTCAACGTGCTGGAGCTGCTGCACGCCCACCACGACGGCGAGGACGAGCTGGTCTGGCCCAGGCTCATCGAGCGTTCACCGGCCGACGCCGACACGATCCGCCGGGTAGCCGGCCAGCACGAAGGGGTGCTGACCTCGCTGCGCACCGCGCAGGCCCGGCTCGCCGGGTGGCGCGCCGATCCGCAGGTCGACAGCGGCGCTCACCTCGCTGCCGCGCTGGCGACACTGGGAGCAGAGCTCGCTGTCCACCTCGACGAGGAGGAGCGGGTCATCCTGCCGATCGCGTCCCAGCACATGACCGCGCCGGAATGGGGCGAGTTGCCGGCGCACGGCATGCAGCACTTCGGTGGCGACAAGATCTGGCTGATCCTCGGCCTCATCCAGGAGCAGATGTCAGTCGAGCAGATCGCGAACATGGAGTCGCACATGCCGCCGCCGGTGCGGGACTTCTGGACCGGTGCCGGTCGCGCGCAGTTCCGGGCTTTCATCGCCGAGCTGCGTTCCTGACAGACTCCTCGGGCGATGAGCACGTTCATCACCCGGCTCGCTGACTCCGGCCCCGGTCTCGCCGTCGCCGTCAAGGACCTGATCGACCTCGCCGGCACCCCGACGACGGCGGGCTGCCGAGCGCTGGAACGCAAAGGGACGCCGGCGCCAGCCGATGCAGCCTGCCTTCGCGAGATCCGTCGGCTGGCGACCGCAGGCGAGCTCTGGATCGTCGGCAAGACCAACCTGCACGAGCTCGCCTACGGCGTCACCGGCATCAACCCGTGGTTCGGTACGCCGACCAACCCGTTGGACCCCCGGCTCGTGCCCGGCGGCTCTTCCAGCGGGTCGGCCGTCGCCGTTGCCGTCGGCGACGCCGATGTGGCACTGGGGTCGGACACGGGTGGCTCCGTGCGCATCCCAGCCGCCTGCTGCGGCGTCGCCGGACTGAAGACGACATGGGGCCGGGTGCCGCTCGCGGGCGTGTGGCCGCTGGCGCCCTCGCTGGACACCATCGGGCCGATTGCGCGCGACGTGGCCGGACTGGTGATCGGCATGCGGCTGCTCGAGGCCGGGTTCGTCGTGTCGCCGGTGAGCGACGTGGAGATCGGTCGGCTGGCCGTCGACGCTGACCCCTTGATCACCGAGGCGGTCGACCGTGCACTGGCAGCGACGGGACTCGCGACCCGGCCGGTCCAGCTGCCCGGATGGCTCGACGCATGGGCCGCCGCCGATGTGGTCCTGTCGGCGGAGGCGTGGCGAGCCGATCGTGACCTCTTGGCGAGCGACCCGGCGGGCGTCGGCGACGTTGCTACCGCCCGGATCGTCGCCGGCGAGGCCGTGACAGAGGAAGCAGAGCGCCGTGCGCGCCGCGCTCAGCTGGAGTGGCAGCGCACGCTCGAGGACCTGCTCGCGCAGGTGCCGGTGATCGCGCTGCCGACGCTGGTCGAGTTTCCGCCCGCACTCGACGTGGGGCGCTTCCGGGCCAACCGATGGACGCTGCCGGTCAACTTCGCCGGCCTGCCCGCACTGTCCATCCCGGTGCCGAGCCGCGGACCGCTGCCGGCGTCATTGCAGCTCGTCGGCCCGCCCTACAGCGAGGATCTGCTCCTCGCCGTAGGCCGTCGGATCGAAGCTGCGGCCGGCGCTGAGTGACGGTGAAACGACACCGGTCCGGGGTGCCTGCGACGGTTTCCTGCTGGTCAGCTCGCCGCGAGCTTGACCCCGGCCATAACCAGGACGCCGAGCACGACCAGCACCCGGCCCGGGCGCGCCGGCCCGCGCGCCGGGAGGGCTGACCAGGCCGCGGCCGACAGCACCACGAGCCCGGCGGCGACCAGCAGCAACAGTCCCGCAGCCACCAGGCCGTGCACGACGAGGCCGATGACGAAGACAACGCCGACCGCGATGGCGAGCAGCAGGTTGACGAGGCGTGAGCGGATCACGTCGGCCAGGTTAGGTGTCGATCAGGACAGCGTGTTCTTCTTGCTCGGCCGCCGGGTCGCCGTCTTCTTCGCCGGGGTGGCCTCCGAGGGGTAGACCGGAGCCGCCTTCGGTAGCCCCCGCAGCACCTCCGCGATCTGCTCGGTCTTCTGATAGGTGACACCGAGCCGGTGGACGTGGGCATAGGCGATCCGGCCGTCGGCGTCGATCACGAAGATCGCCCGCCGGTTGAGCAAGGAGCCGAGGCCGTAGGTCTTGAACACCGCGTTGTCGACGTCGGCGAGAAGGGGAAACGTCAGGCCACGGTTCTGCTGGAACCTCTTGTGCGAGGCGACGTCCTGGGCGGAGATGCCCCACAGTGTCGCGTCGAGGCCCTCGAGCACCTGCAGGTCGCTCTGGTAGCTGCACAGCTGCTTGGTGCAGACCGGCGTCTCGTCACCGGGGTAGAAGGCGAGCACCACCGGGTGACCCTGCTCCGCGGACAGCGTGAAGTCTCGATCGCCCTGGCCGGGGGTGGTGCCGGGCAGGGTGAAGTCAGGGGCAAGGTCACCGAGTGCAGGAGTCGTGGCCACGATGGTCACTCCTTTCGCTGCGGCACCTATTCGCGATCTCGCTCCCCGTTCCTGCCGGGTCCGGTCTAGCCTGAGGACTTCACTCGCCGACCGCCAGCCGGATGGAGCGCAGGACGCATGGCCGCCAACCCGTCGAAGGACGCCGCCGCCCGCATCGAGAATCTCGTCAGTCTCTGCAAGCGCCGCGGCATCGTCTTCCCGTCCTCCGAGATCTATGGCGGCACTCGTTCCGCATGGGACTACGGTCCGCTCGGCGTCGAGCTCAAGGAAAACATCCGCAAGCAGTGGTGGCGCGCGATGGTCCAGCGGCGCGACGACATCGTCGGCCTCGACTCCGCCGTCGTACTCGCCCCCGAGGTGTGGAGTGCGTCCGGTCATCTCGACGCGTTCGTTGATCCGCTCGTCGAGTGCCAGTCGTGTCACAAGCGTTTCCGAGACGACACGTTGCGAGAGGAGTACGCCGAGCGCAAGAAGCTCGCCGACCCCGACGCCGTGAAGCTCGCCGACGTGCCGTGCCCCAACTGCGGCACCAAGGGCGCGTGGACCGAGCCGCGCATGTTCAACGGCCTGCTGAAGACCTATCTCGGACCGGTCGAGGACGAGTCGGGGCTGCACTACCTGCGACCCGAGACCGCGCAAGGCATCTTCGTCAACTTCCTCAACGTGATGACAGCCGCGCGCAAGAAGCCACCGTTCGGCATCGCGCAGACGGGCAAGTCGTTCCGCAACGAGATCACGCCTGGCAACTTCATCTTCCGGACGCGCGAGTTCGAGCAGATGGAGATGGAGTACTTCGTCGAGCCGGGGAGCGACGAAGAGTGGCACGACTACTGGTTGAAGGAACGTTGGAACTGGTACGTCGACCTCGGCATTCGCGAGGACAACCTGCGCCTCTTCGAGCACCCGGCGGAGAAGCGATCGCACTACTCGAAGCGGACCGTCGACATCGAATATCGCTTCCGGTTCGGCGGGTCGGAGTGGGCGGAACTCGAAGGCATCGCCAACCGCGGCGACTTCGACCTCACGACGCACTCGAAGCACAGCGGCGCCGACCTGACCTACTTCGATCAGGAGAAGAACGAGCGCTGGACGCCGTACGTCATCGAGCCGGCCGCGGGGCTGACGCGCGCCGTGCTCGCGTTCCTGCTCGACTCGCTGTCGGAGGACGAGGCACCCAACTCCAAGGGCGTGATGGAGAAGCGCACGGTGATGCGTCTCGACGCGAGGCTGGCGCCGGTGAAGGTGGCGGTGCTCCCACTGTCGCGAAATGCCGACCTGTCGCCGAAGGCGCGTGACCTCGCATCGGCACTGCGCCAGCGCTGGAACGTGGAGTTCGACGATGCGGGTGCGATCGGGCGGCGTTATCGGCGGCAGGACGAGATCGGCACGCCGTTCTGCGTGACGCTCGACTTCGAGACGATCGATGACAACGCGGTGACGGTGCGGTCGCGCGACACGATGCAGCAGGAGCGCATCGGCCTCGACGCCCTCGAAGGGTTCCTGCTGGACCACTTGCCGCCCTGCTGACGGCAGTCACATCGGATGAGCGAGTTTGCACCGGTGGGCTTCCGGGCGCAGGTCGCGACGGCAATGCGGCTCCTGCCGCGTGGCCCGAAGCCGGATCCGCGCAAATACGTGTTGTTCGCTCAGGGCCGGACCGGCAGCACCCTGCTCGGTGAGCTGATCGGCAGCCACCCCCAGGTCGTGTTCGCCGACGAGATCCTCCGAGCACGGGTGGCGTCGACCCGCCTTTGGGTCGAGGGCCGGCGGCACTGCCATCCGGGCAAGGTGTTCGGCTTTCACGTGAAGATCTACCAGCTGACCGACGTACAGGCTGTGCGTGATCCCGCTGTCTGGCTGCACGCCATGCAGCGGCGGGGCTGGCGGGTCCTCGCTCTTCGGCGCCGCAACCTCGTCCGGCATGTGCTTTCCAACATGGCGATTTCGGCAACGGGAACGGTTCACGACCGCAGCGGGGAGCGGAGTCGCGATCCGCTGCGCGTCGACCCGGCCGAGCTGTTGCATTGGGTGCGCTTGCGCGAGCAAGTCGGACGCGCCGAGCAGGCGGCGCTGCACGAGGTGCCACACGCGTCCTTCGTCTACGAGGACGATCTCATGCAGCCGGCGGCGTGGGAGGACGCGACCCGGCGGGCATTTGAGCATCTGGGGGTTGACCCGGTGCCGGCGTCCACGTCCTTGCATCGCCGCAACGCGGGCAGCCTCGCCGAGCTGATCGCGAACTACGACGAAGTGGCGAGCGCGTTGCGAGGGACGGCGTACGAGCGGTTCCTCGACGACTGACCGCCCGCCGCCACTCGCCCCAAGATCATCGCCGTTTGACC
>JAVEEE010000169.1 GCA_030840615.1 Frankiaceae bacterium
ACCGTCGTGCTGCTCGCGGGTCTCCAGGGCACCGGCAAGACGACACTCGCCGGCAAGCTCGGTCTTTGGCTGAAAGAGCAACGGCACGTCCCGCTGCTGGTCGCGAGCGACCTGCAGCGTCCGAACGCCGTGCAGCAGCTCCAGGTCGTCGGTGGGCAGGCGGGTGTCGAGGTCTTCGCGCCGCATCCGGGCACTGGGGGCCAGCAGCCCGAGTCGGGCCAGGGCGTGGGCGACCCGGTCGCCGTCGCCCGGGCAGGCGTCGAACACGCCCGCCGGATGGGTCACGACGTCGTCGTCGTCGACACGGCCGGAAGGCTCGGCATCGATGCGGACCTGATGGCGCAGGCGGCTGCCATTCGCGATGCGGTGCAGCCGGACGAGACGCTGTTCGTCGTCGACGCGATGATCGGTCAGGACGCGGTCAACACGGCTGAGGCGTTCCGCGATGGCGTGGGTTTCACCGGTGTCGTGCTGACGAAGCTCGACGGAGACGCTCGCGGTGGCGCGGCGCTGTCGGTCGCCAAGGTGACCGGACGTCCGATCATGTTCGCGTCGACCGGCGAGAAGCTCGCCGACTTCGACGTCTTCCATCCCGAGCGGATGGCTTCACGCATTCTCGGTATGGGCGACGTGCTCACACTGATCGAACAGGCTGAGAAGACGTTCGAGGCCGACGAGACCGCACGGATGGCCGAGAAGATGCTCGGCCCCGGCGAGCTGACTCTCGAGGACTTCCTCGAGCAGATGATGATGGTCCGGCGGATGGGACCGCTCGGCAACATCCTCGGCATGCTGCCCGGGATGGGGCAGATCAAGGAGCAGATCAGCCAGATCGACGATCGTGATCTCGATCGCATCGCGGCAATCATCCGAGGCATGACGCCGACCGAGCGGCAGGACCCGAAGATCCTCAACGGCTCACGTCGCTTGCGCATCGCCAACGGCTCCGGGGTCACCGTCACCGAGGTCAACGGATTGGTCGACCGCTTCTTCGAAGCCCGCAAGATGATGAAGCAGATGACCAACAACCTGCCCGGGATGCGCCGGGCGGGGAAGAAGGCGAACAAGGCCGGGAAGGGCGCAACCACGGGTGGGATGGGCGGGCGAGGAAGACAGGGCAAGCAGGGCGGCCGACCCGCCGGGGCGCCCCGCGCGCCGGCCGGGCTCCCCTCCGGGCTGCCGGCCGGGTTCGACCCGTCGGCCTTGCAGCTGCCACCCGGCATGAAGCTGCCACCCGGGCTCAACCCGGACCTGTCCAACCTCAAGCTCCCGCCGGGCACCGGAAGGCAGCCGCCAGACCGCTGAGGAAACAGACCGCTGAGAAAACGCGAGCGCTGAGAAACAGAACCGCCCCGACCGAATGGCCGGGGCGGTTCCTTGTCTTTTGCGGACTGGGTCCGCGGTCCTTGGGGACTGGGTCTTTTCGGACTGGGTCCGCGGTCCTTGAGGACTGGGTCCGAGGGGGACGCTTAGTCGTCCCAGGGACCGTAGTCGTCGTCGTTCATGGCGACGTTCCTTTCCATTCCCGGCTCGACGCACACCTGGTCGCGCAATTCGCTCGACCGGCAATCGCGGAGCTGGGCTTCTCTCACGCCTCGCCGCTTGGCTCTGTGTTCGAGCCGGGGACCGAGGCTTGGAAACCGGAGTGATCCGGTGCAGCCGCTAGGCGGGCTGCTCCCACAAGTGTACTCGACACCCGGCAACAAGTCTTGAGACCGAGGGTGCGCCTGACCTCGAGACGTCACGCTGCGGGTTGGGAATCCGGCACCGCCGAACGCCGAAGCCACTCGGTGAGCTCCTCCGCGGGCATCGGGCGACTGATGTGGTAACCCTGGCCGATGTCGCAGCCGAAGTCGGAGACCCGCTGCAGCGCCTCGACGGTCTCGATGCCTTCGGCGACCAGGGTCAGGCCGAGCGCATGCGCGAGCTCGACCGTTGACGTCACGATCGCGGCGAATCTCTTGTCGTCGTCGATGTGCGCGATGAAGGAACGGTCGAGCTTCAGCTCGTCCACGGGCAGGTCGCGAAGCCGAGCCAGCGAGGAGTAGCCCGTCCCGTAGTCATCGACGGACACCCGGACGCCGGTCTTGCGCAGTGCATTGAGAACGGTTGTGGCGCGCAACGGATCGATCATGAGCGTGCTTTCGGTGACCTCGACCGTCAGCAAATTGGCCTCGAGCCCGCGGATCCGGAGCATCGTGTCGATCTGTTCCGGCAGCTCGACGTCCAAGAGGTTGGAGGCCGAGATGTTGATCGCCATCGTCGTCGGCGTGCCGGCGGTCTGCCATTCCCGGGCCTGATCGAGGGCGAGCGTGAGGACTGAGGTCGTGAGCGCGCGCATGAGGCCGTAGCGTTCCGCCTCCGGGATGAACGAATCCGGGAAGAGCAGGCCGAGGTCGGGATGATCCCAACGCACCAGGGCTTCCACGCCTTCGAGCCGCCCGGACTGCAGATCGATCTTCGGCTGGTAGTGCATGACGAGCTGACCGTCGGTGAGCGCCGTGCGCAGCTCTTGGATCAACCGCATTCTGGACGTGAGGTCATCGTGATCGACTGCGGAGTAGACCACGCAGCCGCGGCGGTCCACCTTCGCCTCGTACATCGCCAGGTCGGCCCGCTGCATCAGGCCGTCTGCAGTCGTAGCGACGTCCGGGCACATGGCGATGCCCACGCTGACGTCAGTGTGAATGGTGATGCCGTCGAAGACGAACGAGCGCTGGATGTCGGCTCGAAGTCGATGGGCGATCTGTTCGGCGCTCGTTCTGGACGAATGATCGAGGAGGACGGCGAACTCGTCGCCACCTAGGCGCACCAGCACATCAGTGCCGCGCACATGCTGGGTGAGCCGTTGACCGATGTCGACGAGCAGTCGGTCGCCGAACGAGTGGCCGAGCGAGTCGTTGACCTCCTTGAAGTGATCGAGGTCGAGAAACATGACAGCGAAGCGATCTCCGGCGCTGAGCGCGTCGATGCGTCGCAGCAACGCCTCGTGGAACAGGCGTCGGTTGCCGAGCCCGGTCAATGCGTCCGTGCGAGCCTGGATGTCTCGGGTGCGAGCGAGCTGCTGGACCTCGCGGAAGGTGGCACCGGCACGAAGGATCGCGCACACGAGCGCGACGGTGGCCAGCCCGACGGTGAGCAGGGGCAGGCGGCGGATGCTGCCATAGACCAGCAATCCCAGGGAGGACAAGGCGAACATGGTCGGAACGATGAGGATGGTCCACCCGTGGAATCCCATGGATGCCTTGCGCGCGGGCGGGCGAAGCGCGGCACAGGCGATGACGACGCAGGCCCAGACCCAGGTTGCGTCCAGCGGCGTGCCCACGACGTATGTCCCCGTCGACAGCCGGAGCAGGAAGATGGTGTCCGCGGCAGCGAACAGGGCGATCCCGATACCGAGATAGCTCAGCATCCGGTCCGGTCGCCATTCCAGCAGGCCGTAGGCGCCGACGACCAGTACGAGCAGCAGTAGGTCACCGATCGGGTAGGAGATCGTTGTCAGGATCTGTCTCGTGGAACCGTTGGTGTGGTGCAGGATGACGCTGATCGCCATCGCCGCCACGGCTGACATGCCCAGTGCTGCGACCACACTGTCGAGCCACACGGTTCGTCGCGGCATGTCGATGCGGTGTCGACAGGCGATGACGAGACCGGCGTAGAGGAACGGGTAGACCGCAAGCCACAGAACGTCCGCGATCGAGGGATACGGCAGCGGCGTCTGGAACTGCACCCACGCGAAGTAGATGGTGTCGCCTGCGGTGTAGAGGCCGACGCCAATGCCCAGCAGGACCCACTGGAGCCGGTCGCGACGGACGAGGCAGACGCGGAGGAACATCAGCAGGGTTGCCGCGATCAGCACGGCGTTCTGCAGCCAGCCGTCGAGAACGGCGTTGTAACCCGCTTCGCCGCGGACGCCGGGGACGGTGGTCGCCGTGTAGGCCAGCAGAGCGACGATCAGGGACCGGCGGAGCCACCGCAATGTGCGCTCGCCACGCGCAGTCAGCCACGCCGGGCGCTGCGGCGCAGCGGCCAGGCAGTTGTCCATCACAGTCTGTCCGTCGACGCGCCGGGCCCTTTGTTGCAGTCGCGCTGGCGGATATGACCCCGCTTGGAGGCTC
>JAVEEE010000183.1 GCA_030840615.1 Frankiaceae bacterium
GCTCAGTGCCGGAGTGCCACGGGTGCTTCGCGCGCTGATCGAAGACGCCTACGAGTCCGGCGCCCTGCGCGTCGGCGACGTGGTCCGGCTAGGGCACGATTGGGGGCCTGGTCCCCGACTCATCGCGATGGCGCATGACCTGTGCCGCGACCTGAGTGATCACGAGCGGGCGGTCCTGACCCTCCTCGCCTCGCAGGCCGGCGGTGCACCCGCCGACTACGCAGCGCGCGGGCTGGGTGACGCCATCGACGCACTCAGCAACCAGCGGCTGATCAAGCAGTCGCGCGACGGGTCACGGTGGGCCGCGCGCATCGCGCCGGCGCTCGCCATCGGCATCATCGCCGACGCAACGCCCGCCCGTCAGCGCGCCGCCGAGCTGTTGGGCGAGCAGGTAACCCCGACGCACCCGAGACGTCGAGTCGACGACTTCGGAGTCGAGGAGCGTGTCGAAGTCGACGTCACCGCCGGTGTCGCCGAAGTGACGCGGCTGCTCGACCAGGGGTCGATCGCCCTCGCCACTCGCGTCGCAGCGGAGCTGCGGGCGGCGGCGCTCGAAGGTGATGACGAGCAGGCGGGCGGCGCGGCGGCCTACGCCGTCGGATGTGTGGCGTTGGCGGCCGGCCATGCATCGGGCGCGCTCCGGCTTCTCACCGAAGCAGCGGCGCTGCTCGAGGAGAGCGAGCTGCGCGAAGCCGCCATCGCCCGGGTGGTGGAGGCCGCCGTCGTGGCCGGCGACTCCTCTCGCGCTGTCGCGGCGTACGACGCCCTGCAACCGGAGCCCGGCGACGTCGCCGGCAAACTGCGACGGCGCCTGGCGGCGGCCTGGATCGCCGCGGCACAGCGCAACCGCGACAGGGTGCACGTGCGGATGGCGGAGGCGATTGAGCTCAGCAACGCCGACGACGTCCAGCAGGGCAACGCCCTCCTTCATCTCGCTCTGCGGCTCGGCGTCGGGGGATGTCCCGTCGCACAGCTGGCACGACGTCGCGGCGAGGGGCTCACCGGGCTCTACGCCGCGCATGCGCGAGCGCGACTCGACGCCGATGCCGACGCCCTCGAACGCGTCGCGGAGGGATTCGCCCAGCACGGGGCGTCGCTGCTCGCCGCCGAGACCTTCGCCGAGGCCGGGGCCGGTTATCGGGCCGAAGGGTTGCGCGCGTGTGCGCATCGCAGCCTCACCGCCAGCAAGGCGGCCCTCGCAGGCTGCGGCGAGATCGACAGCCCGACGCTGCGGCATCCGGAGAGCCCGTCGTCCGTCCTCACCAACCGGGAGGAGGAGGTCGCCTGGCTCGCCGCCTCAGGCGCAAGCAACCGCGAGATCGCGGAGCAGCTCGGCCTGAGCGTCCGCACGGTCGAAGGTCATCTCGCCCACGCGTTCACCGCACTGGGCATCGCTAGCAGGCGCCAGCTCGCCGGCATCGTCGCGCGCACACCGACCTGAGGTCAGCAGCGGTAATCCGCGTCGTAGCCGTTCCGCGCATACTGCGCCAAGGTCACGCGACCGCCGGTGAAGCTCACACTGCGGCAGTTGTTCTGTGCCGTCGACAACGACCCGACACCGGCGACCCACGCCGGCTGCGCCGAGAACTGTGTGCCGCCGGAACCGGCGATCTGCGTCCACTGGTAGCTCGTCGAGTAGACGCCGACGGTCGCGACGCCGGCAGCGTGCAACGCAGCGACGGCGCCGGCCAGCGACGCGCGGTCGTTCGCCTGCGCAGTGGCGCTCTGGCCGTACGCCGCCTCGAGCGTCTGCCATGAGTTGCCGGTCTCGACGTCGAGCCACCACTGCGCTGCTGACGCCGTCGGTGTCACCGCCGCGGCCCGTGCGAACGCATCCGTCGCGTAGTTCCAGCCGTAGTCGTAGGAGCAGCCGGTGCTGTTGCTGCCGTCGCAGGCCTGTGGTGAGGACTGGCCGGCCGGCCAGTGTGACGAATACGCCGGACCGGGGTTCGCCGTGTTGGCGTAGAACGCGGGCGCGTAGGTCGCCGCCTTGGCTGCCCACGCATACTCACTCGCCAGGCACGGGTTGGCCGACAGCGCGACCCCGCCGTTGACGCCGACGATGCCGCCGTCGGCCGGACCGGGCAGCGTCTTGCCGCACTGCGGATAGGAGACGTCATAGGTCACCGCCACCGCCGGGCCCGGCTTGACCGGCTTCTGCCCGCCGGCGTAAGCGGGACCGCTCACGAGCAGGAGCAGGCCCGCGGTGACCGCCAGTGCGCGACGCAGGGACATGCCGGCGACACTAAGCGAGAAAACCGGACAGCGAGGCCGAAACCGCTAACTCGCCAGCAGCCCGATCTCGATGTCGGCGAGCAGGTGGCGGGCGACGGTGAGCTCGGCCTCGATCGCCTCGGCCCGGGCGGCGGTCGTCGGGTCGTCGTCGTCGAGGCTGTGCAGCCGCAGCGACAGGTCGACGACTCGTGTCACCTGCTCGCGCCAACGCGTGGTCAGCAGGTCATGGTCAGCAGTTCGTTGCATGGGTGATCTCCTTGCCCACGTTGCTTCACGCCGTAGCTCGGCGTCAGGACGGTTTCAGTCGCTGACGGTCGAGGGCGGTGCACGTGCGACAACAGATGCGGCAAGCGCAAGCGCCGGGACCCGGCGATGACGACGTATGAAGGCGAGGCTGAGCATCGCAAGGAACAGCGCAGCGGCGGCCCCGGTGCCGGCATCGTGTCCACCCAGCTTGTGCTTGTCGAAGCCGGGGACGGCGGACGCGGCTTGGGCCACCGGCGCGACGACATGCACGGCGGCGGCGGGCAGGTGTCCGACGACGGTGACAACCCGCGACGTCAATGCGCCGCCGTGCAGGGTGGCAGCGGCAGCGAGTGCAGTGCCGCAAACGAAGACCAGCAGCAGCCGGGACCATGCTGCCGGCCGCCGGACCTCCACCATGGCGGGACCGTACGACCGCATCCTGAGCAACTCCTCAGGTTGGATCACTTCTCGGCGTCCATCATGATCGCGCGGTCGGTGTGCACCTCCATGGCTTGCGCCATCGCCGACGCCACCGCTTTCACGGCGAGCGCACGCTTCTCCCGGATCTCCCGGGCCATCT
>JAVEEE010000202.1 GCA_030840615.1 Frankiaceae bacterium
CCAGATGCAGCCCCAGGCGATCGCCGCGGCTCATGGCGACGGTGAACGTCGCGTCGCCGGTCAATGTGCCGTCGAGCCCGACGCCGCCCCCAACGGCGGACGTCCCCGGGCCGGTCACCGCAGCCTCGCCGCCGGGCACCGTGATGGTGCCGGTCACGCGCAACGGGGCAACCACCTCGAGCGGTCGCCGTCCGATCCGGGTGCCGGGTAGGACGCGCGGCAGGCCGTTGCCTGCAACCGGCGGCACTGATGCCCGCGGCCGGGCTGCGGCCCGCCGCAGCCGATCCAGGACGGCGGCGAGGGCGCGCGGCTCGGCGTCGCCGGCGTCGACGACGCGGTTGCTCGCGGTGTTGTTGCTCAACGTCATCGTGACCGTGCCGTCCGCCGGGGCGCGACCGCCCGGGCGAAGCGACCGGTGGTGGCCGCCGGCATCGGTGAAGGCCAGGCTCACCCGCATCGGCAGGCGGGCCGCCTCGATGCCCGCGTCCAACGTGAGCCGCGCGGCCAGCACCCGGCGTCCGGGGGAGAAGCCTTGCCAGACGACGGTGCCGAGCTCCAGGACCGGTGGCAGGGTGCCGCCGAGGCCGACGGCGGCCCGCGCCGGCCCGAGCTCGCGCACGATGTAGTTGCCGGCGTGGTTGATCACCAGCCGCTGCACATCGGTGACGTCGGCGGGAGCGCCGGTGGGCCCCACGGCCACAGTGACGTCCTCCTCGTCGCGGACCGGGCCCGGCACGACCGACTTCAGGAGCCGATCCTTGCGCAGGCCCAGGTCGACGCCGCCGAGTGGATCGACTCCCTCGACCGGGATCGGGAGCCTGATGCCGGCGGGGGGCGCTGCCGTCGAGGCGCTGGCGGGCAGGAGCAAAGCCGTCCCCGCGACGGCCACCGCGGCGAGTGTCCGGCGGCGACGCCGACCGCGGCTCGCCACCCCGCGTGCCATGCGAGCAGACTAACGGGGTCCCTCGGGAGAACGTCGGTCGTGCGAGGAGGTGCCGGTGGAGGCAGCAGTGGCACGTGCCCGGCTCGAAGAGCTGCTGGCGGAGCTCGAGGCTTCGGCTGCAGTGGTTCAGCATGCCGGCGGCGCCGACTCGGGCGAGCTGACGACCCTCGACCAGCATCCAGCGGACAGCGGCAGCAATCTGGCGGACGCCGACCGTGAAGAGGCGACTCTCGAGATCGTGCGCGCGCAGCAGGAGCGCGTCCGCGAGGCGTTGGACCGTCTCGACAACGGCACCTACGGCCGTTGCGTCGACTGCGACAAGGAACTCCCCGAAGCCCGGCTGGAGGTGCGACCCGAGGCCGCCCGCTGCGTCGACTGCCAACAGCGGGCCGAAGCGCAGCGCTGAATTGCCGAGCGCTGCTATGTCCTGACGGCGCTCGCGACAAGTTGTCCGCCGACGGACTCGCCCTGCCGTCGCACGGCGAGCGCGAGCTCGGTGGTGACGAGTGAGCCGAGCTGCTGCGGGTCGAGCTGCAGCGCGCGTGTGACGGTCTCCACGGCCAGCACGCTTCGGGGGCGGACCCACTCGACCGCGAAACCGCTCGCGGTCAGGATGCTGTGCAGCTCCTCGGGCCAGAAGCACCGTGAGAACGAGCCGTCGGCGCCGGGGATCAGGACGACGTCCGCAGCGGGCACGTCGGCCAGCTCGGCCCAGCGCCCCTGATCGGCGAGCCGGGCGAGTCCCGCGACGAGACTGTCGACGCAGAGCAGCAACCGCCCACCCGGTCGCAGCACCCGGTGCAGGTCGTCCAGACTCAGCTCGGCAGCGAGCGCCTCGGACAGCGATCCGCCCTCGGCGACGACGGCGTCGATCCTCCGGTCGCCCACCCAGTCGACCAGCCGGCGGTCGGCGGTCACGGTGAGCAGCTTTCCCGGCTCGCCTTCGCCACCTCGTGGCGGCGCGCTGCCGAGCCGCTGCGGATAGGGCTCGGCGTGCACGACGGTGTGGCCCTGGTCGAGCATCAGGGCGAGCAACCGCGGGCAGTGCCGGGAGACGTCGAGGATGGTGTGAGGGTGCTCGGGCAGCCATTCGGCAAGCTGCTGGTAGGCGACCTCGCCGAGAAACCGTTCGAAGATCGCGTCCGCCGCATCGAGGTCGGTCGAACCGATCGGGACGATCGGCGTCGGCGAGGGCGACATGTCGCGAGAGTACCCAGAACGGGGCGAAGGCAGCCTTGAGCCAACAGAGCACCGAACCGGTCGAGATCGACACTCCGGTGGGACCGGCACGGGTTCAGCTAGCGCCCGCGGAGGGCGACCGGGCGCGCGGCCTCGTCGCGCTCGGACACGGTGCCGGTGGGGGCGTGAACGCGCGGGATCTGGTGGCGGTGACGGCGGCGCTGGCGGCCGGCGGGTGGTCGGTGGCGCGGGTCGAACAGCCCTACCGCGTCCGCGGCCGGCGGTTCCCCGACCGGGCACCGCTACTCGACGAGGCGTGGGTGTCGGTCGTCGCGGCGATTCGAGACCGGCATCCGGGGCCGCTCGTACTGGGTGGCCGTAGCAGCGGTGGCCGGGTCGCGTGCCGGACCGCCACGACGCTCGGTGCCGCCGCGGTCGTCTGCCTCGCCTTCCCCTTGCGACCGCCGCCGCGCCGGCCGAGCCAGCCGCCAGGCCCGAGCCGAGCCGCCGAGCTGGCGATGGTGACCGTGCCGCTGCTCGTCGTACAGGGCGAGCGGGATCCGTTCGGTGGCCCGGCTGACTTCCCACCCGGCCCGCTCGTGGTTGCGGTGCCGGGCGACCACGCACTGCGCCGTACGGCGGACGTGGCTGCTGCTGTCGTTCGGTGGTTGGACGATCAGGGGCTCGACGATCAGCGGCTGGCGTAGACCTTGTCCGCGATGGCGACGGGCAGTCGCGCATCGCCCATGTCGCTGCGCAGCAGGAGGTCGGCGCCGTCCGAGCCGACAACCGTGACGCCATGGCCGGGCATCAGCAGCTGGCGCTCCAGCTCGACCATGGCCGCCGGTTGCGCCTCGATCTCCTCGTCGATCCTTCGGACGACTGCGCTTTCACCGGTGGTCAACGTCGTCAGCGCGACCTGGTTGCTCGTGTCGACGAGGTTGACCGAACCAGGGATGGGATTGCCGTGGGGACAGGTGCCGGGGTCGCCGAGCGCCTTCACGAGGTAGGGCTCGAGCGTCTCGCTGATCGCGTGCTCGAGTCGGTGCGCTTCCTCGTGCACCTGGTGCCACGGCACCCGGAGTATATCGACGAGCAGCCGCTCGGCCAGGCGATGCCGTCGCATCACCGCGGTGGCGGCGAGGCGGCCGTGCTCGGTGAGGCGGAGCACCCGCTGCACGTCGAGTGTCAGGTAGCCCTCGCGGATCAACCGGGCAACCGTCTCGGAGACCGTCGGAGCGGACACGCCGAGCCGCTCGACCAGCCGGGCCCGCATCGGCGGAATGCCCGACTCCTCGAGCTCGTAGATGGTCTCGAGGTAGTCCTCGACAGCCGGGGAGCGCTCGCTCACAGGGGAATCGTAGGCGGGACGGGGCTGTTGCACCGGTCGTGACCGGCACGAGCCTGC
>JAVEEE010000207.1 GCA_030840615.1 Frankiaceae bacterium
TTCAACGACGCGACGCCGTTGCAGGAAGACGACGACGCGGCGGTCACGGCTCATGAGTGACACCGCGACGGGACGCGGACCGACGGTCGTCACCAGCGCCGTGCTGCGCGACTGGCCGCTGCCGGACGTCTCGGAGGGGGACGGCAAGGAAGCTCGCGGCGACGTGGTCGTCATCGGCGGCGCGATCGACACCCCGGGTGCGGTGCTGCTCGCCGGGCTTGCGGCGCTGCGGGCCGGGGCCGGCCGGTTGACGATGGGGACCGTCGAGGCGAACGCGTCCGGCCTTGCCATCGCCGTGCCCGAGGCGGCCGTGACCGGCCTGCCGGACACCGACGGTCGGCTCGGTGTCGAAGCGGTCGAGGCGGCACGGTCGCTCGTCGACGGTGCCGACGCCGTGCTGCTCGGCCCTGGCCTGCGCGGTGTCGACGAGTCCCGTGCCTTCGTCGCCGGCCTGCTCGGCTACCTCGACCCGCGCACGACTCTGGTCGTCGACGCGATGGGCCTCACCTGCGGGGCGGTCGACGCGTCGGCTTCGCGCCGGCACGGTGGTCGGCTCGTCGCGACACCCAACAACAAGGAGGCGGCGCTGCTGTTGCACGGCGTGGCCTCAGGCGAACGCGGGAACCTCGATCCGGCCGAGGCCGCTCCCAGGCTTGCCGCCGAGCTGCAGGCGGTCATCGCGCTCGAGTCGTTCATCGCGACGCCGGACGACCGTCGGTGGGTCGACGGCAGCGGCAACAGTGGCCTCGGCACGTCGGGAAGCGGCGACGTGCTCGCGGGCACCATCACCGGTCTCGCAGCCCGTGGCGCGACACCCGACCAGGCCACGGTGTGGGGGGTGCACCTGCACGCCGAGGCGGGTGAGCGGCTGGCGGCCAAGGTCGGTCGGCTCGGCTATCTGGCGCGCGAGCTCCTCAATGAGCTCCCCCGGGTGCTCGACGAGCTCGACAACTGATGCAATGCGCTCGTGGTCACCGCAGACGACGTACGCCGGCTCGCACTGACGCTTCCCCGCACCACCGAGGGCCTGGTGCGCGACAGTGTGCGCTTCCGGGTGGGCCGTCTCGTCTATGCGGCGTTCTCGCCGGACGAGCAGTTCATGGGTTTCGCGTTCCCGAAGGAGGAGCGTGCGGCACTCGTCGGGGCTGAGCCCGACAAGTTCTTCATGCCGTCGAAGTCCGACGAGCGCTACAACTGGGTCGCCGTCCGGCTCGAGGCGCTCGGCGACAACGAGATGCGCGAGCTCGTCGTCGACGCCTGGCGGATGTGCGTGCCGAACAAGGTTGCGGCCGAACACCTTCGCGGATAGCCGTCAGGGCAGGGCGACGCCGCCGACCGGCACCTGGCTGACCGGGTCGCCGGCAGCAGCCTGCGCGGTGTCGACCGCGTCGTAGCCGGCACACGCCGGCGGGTCGGCAACCGTCCAGTCGTTGCCCGCGAGGGCATGCGCGAGTGAGATGTCGGCGCACATGACGTGGTCGCCGATGGTTGGGGAGACGTTGAACAGGATGTTGTCGTTGACCGCTGCCTCGGCGGCGATGACAGGCACGTAGCTGAGCGGTGCGATGAGGTAGCCGAGCTGGTCGTTGGCCAACCCGAGCTGGATGACCAGCCGCGGCCCGTCGACCGCGTCGGCGACGCCCTGTCGGATGGCCGGGAAACCTTCGCCCGGGGTGGCGTTGAACAGCAGGTTCCCGATCCGCACGTCGGCGACGACCGTCCGCACCGTCTGCGCGACCATCCACGGACTCTTGCGTGACCGCATGAGCGGCGTGCCTGTGTGGCTGCCCGCCACGAACAACCCATTGACGAACGGCCCCATCACGGCCTCGCGGATGTAGCCCTGCGCCGCACGCACCGGTCCGGTCACCGGATTGGCGTGGTCGAGCGCGTCGCGCACGTGCGCCGAGTAGTTGAGCATGATGGCGTTGAACCGGTCGTTCATGCCGTAGCCCGGCTCGTCATTGTTCGTGAACGCACACGTCGGACGGCACGGCTGGGTGCCGCCGTTCGCGCCCTCCATGCCGATGCCGACACCGCCGTAGGTGGCGGCCATCCGGTCGCCGAGGAACTGTGGCCAGTCGCCGTCGACCGCCGACCCGATGTTGGTCGTCGAGTGAGCGGCGAAGACGACGAGCGTCACGACGGTCTTGCCGGCCGGCGTGGTCGCCTGGATGGCGCGCAGCATCCCGTCCTTGCCGGGAGTCGCGCACGCGTCGGGTCCCGTGTAGGTCGGCTCCGCGTCCTGGTTGAGCGCCTCGCTGCAGGCCTGGTTGTAGACGAGGCTGGACGCGTCCGACTGGCCGGCGCGCACGTCGGCGAACGCTCGCTCGGCGTAGGCCTTCTCGATGGCCGCAACCGTCCGGTCCTTGACCAGCTGCAGGTAGTCGTCCGGCACGCCGCCCCACGCGCCGATGGTGTCCGGCCCGTGGTGGGTGTGGTCGCTCGCGATCACGATGTGGTCGACCGGCAGGCCCGGCGTCGCTGCCGCTACCTCCTCGGCCATGTCGTGCAGTCCGTAGCTGCCGGCCTCGTACGCCGCGAACATGCCCTGCGTCTCGATGTCGGCGATCGCGACTGCGTTGCTGCCGTCGTCGACGACGATCGCGCGGGCGCGGATACGCGGGGTCGGCGGGTCACCTGGCTGCGGCCCGCCCCACTGGCCGCCGCGGCCGGTGACCTGCTCGGGGATGAACGTGCCGTCGCCGAGACCGAAGCCGCCGAGGTTGACGCCGTAGGGAGGTGTGATGTCCTCGGTGGCCGCGCCCACGAGATAGGCCGGCAGTGTCACGGTCTGCACCCCGGACGACTCGGAGACGAGAGCATGCGAGCCGCGGGTGGCCCGCACGACGAGGGCATAACGATGGGTCTGCCCCGGAGCGACCGCCGGGTCCACCCACGACGTCGCGTCGGCCGGCAGCGCGGCGAGCGTGACGCCGTCGCGGATCACGTCGACCTCGCCGTCGCGGGCCGAGGTGGGGAACTCCGCGGCCTGCCAGGACAGCTGAACCGTCCGAGCGGCGACCGTCGCCGCAAGCCCGCCCGGCGCCGCCAGCTCCGGAGGGTCGGCCACAGCGGCACAGACCAGCCCGCCCGTGAGGACGAGGGCAGTGGCGACGGCGAGTGCGCGGCGAGCCTTCATGCCGTCGAGGGTTCGACGCCGCCGGCCTGCGTCCTGCATCGATGAATTCCTCCGGACTCGTTGACTTCCTAATGGTGTTAGGTCATCCTTCGGCGCATGAAGGAAGCCGTCCTCCCCCTCGACCGGCGCCAGCGGCGCCGGCAGGAGTCGATCGAGGAGATCCTCGATGTCGCCGTCGAGGTGATGGCGGAGCAGGGTGTCGCCGGTCTCTCGATCGGTGAGGTGGCCCGGCGCATGGGCATTCGCCCGCCGTCGCTCTACGTCTACTTCGACTCCAAGCACGCGCTCTACGACGGCCTGTTCGCCCGCGGCGCGAAGCTCGTGCTCGCTGCCGTCGAAGAGGCCAGCAGCACCGTCCTCGAAACCGACACGCTCGAGGACGCACTGCTCACCGCCGGCACCGCGATCGTGCGCTGGTCGGTGGAGAACCCGGCTTACTCCCAGCTGCTGTTCTGGCGGCCGGTCCCCGGCTACACCCCGACTGCCGAGGCCTATGCACCGGCCGTGCGTCTCGTCGAGCTCGCGCGGGAGCGATTCCGCGACCTCCAGCGCCGCGGCCTGCTGCGCGACGACATCCCGGCCGAGGAGATCCAGCGCAACTGGACGGTGCTG
>JAVEEE010000243.1 GCA_030840615.1 Frankiaceae bacterium
GACCACTCGACGCACCAGTGCCATCTGCTTCGCGAGCTCGACGTCGACCAGCGCACCGTCGACCTTTGGCCAGGCCCGCAGATGCACCGAGTCCGGCATGTCGTTCCACACGTCGCGCACGAGTCGCTCGTGCACTTCTTCGGTGACGAACGGCACGAACGGCGCCATGAGCCGCGTCAGCACCTCGAGACATTCGTGCAACGTGGCGAGCGCCGCGACGTCGCCGTCCCAGAACCGTCGGCGCGATCGGCGGACATACCAGTTCGACAGGTCGTCGATGAGCTGCGTCAGCGCGCGCCCGGCACGCGTCGGGTCGAAGTCCTCGAGCGCCGCGTCGACCTCGAGCACGACGCGGTGCAGCTCGGACAGCGCCCACCGGTCGAGCAGCGGCCGGTCGGCGATGTCGGGTGCCGGATCGCCGGGTGTCCAACCGTTGGCGTTGGCGTAGAGGACGAGGAACGCCGACGTGTTCCAGTAGGTCAGCAGCACCTTCCGCACGACCTCGTCGAGCAATGCATGACCGATACGCCGCGCGGCCCACGGGTTGCCACCGCACAACATGTACCAGCGCAGCGCGTCGGCGCCATGCCGTTCGAACAGCGAGAAGGGGTCGAGGATGTTGCCGAGGTGCTTGCTCATCCGTCGCCCGTCCTCGGCGAGGATGAGCCCGAGGCAAAGCACCGTCTCGTACGACGACCGGTCGAACACGAGCGTCCCGATCGCCATCAACGTGTAGAACCACCCGCGCGTCTGGTCGAGCGCCTCGGCGATGAACTGTGCCGGGTAGGCGCGCTCGAACTCCTCGACCGATCCCGGCAGATGCGGGTAACCCCACTGCGCGAACGGCATCGACCCGGCGTCGTACCAGCAGTCGATCACCTCCGGCACGCGCGTGGCGACGAGGACGCAGCCGTTGGCCGGGCAGCCGAACGTCACCTCGTCGACGTAAGGCCGGTGCGGGTCGAGGTCGGCGAGGTCGCGTCCGGCGTACGACGACAGCTCGGCGAGCGACCCGACGCAGGTCAGGTGGTCGTCGTCGCACCGCCAGATCGGCAGCGGCGTGCCCCAATAGCGGTTGCGCGACAGCGCCCAGTCGACGTTGTTCGTCAGCCAGTCGCCGTAGCGACCGTTCTTGATGCTCGGGGGGTGCCAGTCGGTGCGCTCGTTCTCCTCGAGCAGCCGCTGCTTGACAGCTGTCGTGCGGATGAACCACGAAGGCAGCGCGTAGTAGATCAACGGGGTGTCGCAACGCCAGCAGTGCGGATAGGAGTGGACGTAGGTCTCGGAGCGCAGCAGCAGCCCGCGTTCGCGCAGATCGTCGACGACGAACGGATCGGCTGCCTTGAAGAACATGCCACCGACCAGCCGGAGGCCCTCGGTGAAGTGTCCGTCCGGTTGCACGGGGTTGACCACCGGCAATCCGTAACGACGGGCGACCGCGAGGTCGTCCGCGCCGAACGCCGGCGACTGGTGCACCAGCCCGGTGCCGTCCTCGACGGTGACGTAGTCGGCGACTCCCACGTAGTGCGCGCCCGGGATGTCGACGATGTCGAATGGCCGGGTGTAGTGCGTGTGCTCGAGCTCCCGGCCGCTCATGCGCGCCAGCACCTCGACGGGCACTTCCGCGAACACCTTGGTCAACAACGGCTCGGCGACGACGAGCACCTCGACCCCGCCATCGGGAACCGGCACCCGCACCGCGACGTACTCCACGTCCGGGTGCACGGCCACGGCCGTGTTGCTGACGAGCGTCCACGGCGTCGTCGTCCAGACGAGCAGGGCGGCGCCGAGCTCGGCGAGCGGGCCGTCCGTCACGGGAAAGCGGACATAGACCGAGGGGTCGGACACCTCGTAGTAGCCCTGCGCGACCTCGTGGTCGGACAACCCGGTCCCGCACCGCGGACAGTACGGCGTGACGCGGTGGTCCTGGACGAGCAAGCCGGCTTCGTAGACCTGCTTCAGCGACCACCAGACGCTCTCGACGTACCGCGGGTTCATGGTCCAGTAGGCCGCCTCGAGGTCGACCCAGTAGCCCATCCGCTCGGTGAGCCGGCTGAACTCGCCGACATGCTCCTGGACCGACTCACGGCAGCGGGCGTTGAACTCTGCGACGCCGTAGTCCTCGATCTCCTGCTTGCCTCGCTTGAAGCCGAGGCGCTTCTCGACCTCGAGCTCGACCGGCAGGCCGTGGCAGTCCCAGCCGGCCCGGCGAGGGACGTGGAACCCCTGCATCGTCTTGAAGCGGGGGAAGAGGTCCTTGAAGACCCGGGCCTCGACGTGGTGGGTGCCCGGCTTGCCGTTGGCCGTCGGGGGACCCTCGTAGAACGTCCACAACGGGCCGTCGGCGGTCGCTGTCAGCGATCGGGCGAACACGTCCCGCTCCTGCCAGCGGGCCAGCACCTCGTGCTCGAGGGCAGGCAGGTCGACCTGGGCCGGCATGGGCCGGAACGGCGTGGACCCCGGATTCGTCGTAGCGGATCCCATCGGGGTGCTCCTCCGGTCGGCGCTTCCTACCGGAGGGACGACGCGCGGTCGTGGGACCGTACGCCGCGGTACCACCCTCCTTGGCCCCTTGCGGAACCCTCTCGTTCGGCCCGCCGCAGGCTCGGGGGGTGATCTTCACCCCGGGCAGACCCCCGGGCTCGCACCGTCCCCGGGTCGCTGGTGGCTGCGTCCGGGACTACTCGTCCCCGTCACCGCCTGCGCGCGTGCTCAAGGCTAGCGGTTCTACCAGGCCCCGCGCCGCCGGGTTTCCGTGCCCGTGGGCGCCGGCGGGCGGGCCGGCGCGGCGCGGCACGTTGCCGCGCCAGCAAGCGCGACCTATCCTGCGACGACCCCAGATCAGCCCGCGGTGGGACCGCGGACAGTGGAGGAGAGCGGCACGATGGCCGACGAGCGCGGTGGAGGGCGGTTACGCCGCCTTTTCGGCCGCCGCGATCGCGAGGGCCAGCCACCCGCCGCTCCGGTTGCCGCTCCAGCCGCTCCGGCCGCTCCGGCCCGCCCCACCGCCCCGACCCTCCCGCCAGCAGCGCCCGTGAAGGGAACTCCCGTGGCCCCAACGAAGCGCGCAGCCGCCACCAAGCAGGTGGCCGGGAAGAAGGCAGCGGCTCCGGCCAGGAGCGCGGCGAAGCAGCCGGTCAAGACGGCCCCGGTCAAGAAGGCTGCCGCGAAGAAGGCCCCGGTCAAGAAGGCGCCGGTCAAGAAGGCTGCCGCGAAGAAGGCTCCGGCCAAGAAGGCCCCCGTCAAGAAGGCTGCCGCGAAGAAGGCGCCCGCCAAGAAAGCTGCCGCGAAGAAGGCCCCGGTCAAGAAAGCTGCCGTGAAGAAGGCGCCGGCCAAGAAGGCGTCAGTCACCAAGACCCAGCTCAAGAAGGCGCCCCCGACGAAGGCCCAGGCCAAGAAGGCGCCCCCGACGAAG
>JAVEEE010000271.1 GCA_030840615.1 Frankiaceae bacterium
TTCCCCACGCGCCGGCGAGCTCGTCGACGACGAACATGCCCCGCCCACTCTCGGCGGTGCGTGCGGGCAGCGTCGCGGTCAGTGGTTCAGCGAGGTCGCCGTCGTCGCTGACGGTGACCACGATCGAGTCGTCCTGCTGGAGTGCCAGGACGGTGATGAGAGCTTTGGCGTGCCGGACGGCGTTCGTCACCAGCTCGGAGGTGAGCAGCTCGGCATCACCAGTCAGCGCCTCGGGCAACGCCCCGGACCGGCAGAAGTCGCCAACGGCGCGACGCGCGTCACCGACGGCCGTCGGTACAGGCCAGAGGCGGACAAAAGTCTCACGCGTCGTGGACAAACGCCGGGTCCGGACCCTTCTTCGATGGGGGTAGGCATCGAACGGCGCGGGGTCCAGACCGTGTGACGATGGGAACATGCCCGATCCCGGGTAGGTTAGGCGTCCGGCGATGCGGTTTTCCCCGCAAAGGCCCCCTGCCCTGCCTGGCATTCTGCGGCCGGAAAGGCGCATGCTGTCGCTATCAGACGCCAGAACCGCTTGGGGAGACACATGTCGGCGATGAGCACTGCTGCACGTCGCCTCGATGGACTGTCGGCGGGTCATGGTTGACCGGCAGCGCTGGTATCGATTGCTCGCGAATGCGCCGAGGGAGCGCGCAGAGCAGCCGCGACGAATCTGCGAATTGTGCGTCGAGATGTTGGGCGTCACTGGCGCGGGTATCTCGATGGTGACGTCCACGGGCAACCGCGAGGTGGTCTACACGACCGATGACATCTCGAGCCAGATCGAGAACCTTCAGCTCACGCTCGGCGAAGGACCGTGCGTCGACGCCCAGGCATCCGGGATGCCCATCCTCGTGGGTGACCTCGAGGCCCCGGGGGACATCGTCGTCGACCGCTGGCCCACGTTCCTGGAAGGAGCCAAAGCGGCCGGCGCGCGGGCAGTGTTCGCCTTCCCGCTGCGGGTCGGCGCCATCAACCTCGGCGCACTGGACATGTACCGAACCGCTCCCGGCGAGCTGCACGGTGAAGCGTTCCCAGGAGCACTCATGGCCGCCGAGGCCGCCGCGATCGCACTGCTGCATCTGCAGACCGACGAGGACGGAAGGTTCCCTGATGACTTGACCGATCACACGACCTACAACGCTCGTGTGCATCAGGCGACAGGGATGATCAAGGTGCAGCTCGACGTGACCATGCAAGAGGCGTTGCTGATGTTGCGCGCTCGCGCATTCTCCCTAGCCCGACCCGTCGAGGAAGTCGCCGCCGACGTGGTGGAACGCCGTCTACGCTTTTCCACGGAGGACCGATGACCAGCGACCGCGAGCTCTCCCTCGCCGAAACGTTCGTCGTGCTGGCCGACACCCTGGTCGACGACTTCGACGTCGTGGACCTGCTCGACCGGCTCGTGGTGGCTTCTGTGGGTCTGCTCGGTGTGACTGCGGCCGGCCTGCTGCTCGATGACCAGAAGGGCAACCTGGCTGTCGTCGCGTCGTCGAGCGAAGAGGCCCGCCTGCTGGAGGTTTTCCAGCTGCAGCGGGACGAGGGACCCTGCCTGGACTCGGTCCGCACCGCGGTCGCCGTGGCCTCGAGCGATCTGGCCGCGGAGCAGGCTCGCTGGCCGATTTTCGTCCCCGCCGCCCTCGCCGCCGGCTTCCGCTCGGTCCTCGCGGTCCCGCTCCGGTTACGCGGTCAGACGATCGGCGGGCTCAACCTCTTCAACGACCGTGCGGAGCCACTGACCACGGAGGACCAGCGGCTGGCGCAGGCCCTGGCAGACGTCGCGACGGTCGGCATCTTGCAGCAACGCTCGACGCACCGCCAGACCGTCCTGGCCGAGCAGCTGCAGCACGCGCTCAACAGCCGCGTGGTGATCGAGCAGGCCAAGGGCGTGATCGCCGAACGCAACGAGGCCACCATGGACGAAGCGTTCGCGGCGCTGCGCAAGTACGCCCGCGACCACAACCTCAAGCTGAGCGAGGTGGCCTTGGCGGTCGTCCGCGGAGAGATTTCCCCGCCAGGGCCCGGGCATCAGGCGACTGACCCGCCGCTCTGACTACGCTCGGATCGCATGGCCTCGAAGAACCGTCGGAGTCTCGTTTACAAGGGCTCCTACGCGCTGCGCCACCCGGACAAGATCCGCCCTTACCTGCGTCGGTTGACGCGGGACTCCTGGCTTCGGCTCAAGAGTCGCGACCACATCAGCTACTACCGCGCGGTGATGAAGGAAGACGCCGCCCGCAGTCCGGAGGCGGCGGTAGGCAGTCACAGCCATGACCGGTGGCTCGCGCAGGGCCAGATGCAGTTCGACTACCTCGTCGAGCACGGGCTACAGCCCGGCGATCGGATGCTCGAGATCGGCTGTGGCAACCTGCGCGCCGGTCGGCTGTTCATCGACTACCTCGACACGGGCCACTACTACGGGATCGACATCTCGCCCGACATCCTGCTGGCGGCAACCCGAACGCTGACCAGCAATGATCTCGGTGCGAAGCTGCCCTACCTCACGCTGGTCGGCGACCTACGGCTGGAGCACCTGCCGGCTGCGGGCTTCGATGTCGTCCACGCGCACAGTGTCTTCTCGCACTCGCCTGTCGAGGTGGTGGAGGAGTGCTTCGCGCACATCGGTCGCGTCATGCGGCCGGACGGCCGCTTCGACTTTACGTTCAACCGCACCACCGGCACGGAGCACCAGGTGCTCCGCGAGGACTTCTACTACCGGACCGAGACACTCGTCACCCTCGCCGCACGGCACAACCTGGTGGCCAGGTTCATGGATGACTGGGAGGAGCTTCCGCACCCGCAGTCGAAGATCAGGATCACCCTGGGTAGCTGACGGCCATCTCACCTCGATGGCCATCTTTGGTGGTGGAGCTGATGACGGCTTATTCAAACCCCACCCTGGCGGTGGACGGGCTGAGGAAACTACTCGCAGACGCCGCGTCTGGGGAGCGACCGCCCGACAAGGCTAAGCAACGGCAGAGCCGGCGACGCCTTCTCAACGCTGAGACAGCAGATTTAGTGGTCGCCTATCAGGCTGGTGCACGGATGAATGACTTGGCCAGGCAACTCGGCGTCGGCCGGTCAACCGTGCGGTCCGCGCTGGTGCGCGAAGGCGTCGCGATCCGGCCGCGCAGCATGGGCCCAGAGGTAATGGCAGACGCAGTCCGCCTGTACGAGGCGGGCTGGAGCGTGTCAAAGATCGGCACCAACCTTGGGTTCGATGGCACGACTGTCTGGCGAGGCCTGCAATCGGTAGGCGTGACTCTCCGGCGACCGTGGGATCGCGGCTAACCCCTATACGTTTACGACCTCGGCCGATATCTCTTCAACATCGGCG
>JAVEEE010000273.1 GCA_030840615.1 Frankiaceae bacterium
GAAACGGGGAAGGTCGCCTCGGTCACACCGGCCGGACGACGATGCGGCGCTGTGGTTCCTCGCCCTCGGACTCGCTCACCACGCCCTCGACGGCGCTGACGGCGTCGTGCACCACCTTGCGCTCGAACGGCGTCATCGGGTCGAGCCGGGCTGGTTCCCCGCTGTCACGAACCTTCTCGGCGGTCGTCGTACCGAAGGCGGTGAGCTCGTCACGGCGGCGGGCGCGGTGCCCGCCGATGTCGAGCATGAGGCGACTCCGCACGCCGGTCTCCCGGTGGACCGCGAGCCGGGTCAGCTCCTGGAGGGCCTCCAGGGTCGCGCCTTCCGGGCCGACGAGGCGGTTGAGATCGGCACCGACGATCGACACCGCGGCCCGGTTGCCCTCCACGTCGATGTCGATGTCACCGTCGAGGTCGGCGATGTCGAGCAGCCCCTCGAGATAGTCCGCGGCGATGTCGCCTTCGCGCTCGAGCAGGCCGACCTCCTGGCTGCCTTTAGCTGCCACCTCCCCGTTGCCGGCCCCGTTGCTGACTTCGTCGCTGGGGGTGCCAGCCTCTACCGGGGTGTCATGCGGCTGGTCGGTCACGCGTTCCTCCGGGGGTTTCGGGGTTGGCTGCGGCGCGCTGGTTCAGCGACGGCCACGGCCCTTGCGCTTGTTACGGCTGCGGTTGGCCGGTCGGCGGTTGGCCGGTTGCCGAGGAGCAACTGCCGGCGTCGAGCCCGCGGACGTCGTCGGTGCGGGGCGAACCGGCTTCGCGCCGGGCGCCGGACCGGTGGGTCCGGCATCGGCCGTCGTGGCCGGGCCGGCTGTCGCGGCGTCCATGCGCCGGATGACGATCGCCTGCTGGCCCATGCTCCACAGGTTGGTCGTCAACCAGTAGAGCAGCACGCCCATGGGGAAGCGGTAACCGAAGATCGCGAAGGTGAGCGGCAGGACGTAGAGCAGGATCTTCTGCTGCTGCGCCATCTGGGAGCTGGCCCCGGACGCGCTGTTGCGCGCCATCAACTGACGCTGGGTGAAGAACGTCGAGGCCCCCATCAAAACGATGAGGATGACCGTCAGAACCTTGGTCGACGTCGGGTTTCCGCCGACGAGCTGAAGTGCCTGCTTGCTCGAGTCGAAGGCGGCAGAGATCGGCACGCCGAAGATCTTGGAGGACGCGGCCGACTGCACCAGGTGCGGCGAGATGGTGTAGTGACCGTCGAAGCACGCCTGCAGGTTGGCCGGCGCGGTGCAGTCGATGCCCGACAGACCGGACTTGGGCTTGATGGAGTTGAGCACCCGGAAGAGCGCGAAGAAAACCGGTATCTGGAGAATCAGTGGGAGGCACCCGGCGAACGGGTTGGCGCCGTGCTCGCGCCACAGCGCCATCATCTCCTTGTTGAGCGTCTCCTTGTCGTTCTTGTACTTGGCCTGGAGCTCTTTCATCTTCGGCTGGATCAGCTGCATCGCGCGCTGGTTGCGGATCTGCTTGACGAACAGGGGGAAGAGCAGCAGCCGCATCGCGACCGTGAGCAGCACGATGGACAGCGCCCATGACGCCCCGCTGTTCGCGCCGAAAACGGGTGCCAGAACGGCCGAGTGGATGTGCACGACCAGCCAGGCGATGGCCTCGTAGAACGGTTTCATGTCGTGCTCCGCGCGCCCAAGGACGGCACGGGATCAATGCCGCCGCGGTGGAACGGATGGCATCGGGCGACCCGGCGAAGCGCCAGCCACGACCCGCGGGCGGCGCCGTAGGTGGTCACGGCCTCGTGCGCGTACTCGCTGCAGGAAGGGACAAACCGGCACCTCGGGGGCAACAGGGGGCTGACCAGACGCCGATAGCCAGACAGCGCAGCGAGGAGCATCCGGGTCATGGCGTCGCAACCCCGCTCGCGGCGAGTGCGCGGTTCAGCGCCTCGTCGAGTTGCCCGGCCAGCGCTGGGGTGGACAGGCCGCAAGCGACCGGGTTGGCCCGGATGACGACGCGGCTCCCGGGAGGCAGGGCGGTGAGACGTTGCCGGACGAGATGGCGTAGCACCCGGCGGACGCGGTTGCGCGCGACTGCTCCACCGAGCGCGCGGGACACGACGAACCCCACCTGGGGGCCGACCTCGATGCGGTCGCCGGCACGTGCCTCTAGATGGATGACGAGCGCCGGCACGGCGGCCCGCCTACCGGCATGCACCGTGGCGGTGAAGTCGGCGCGACGGCGCAGACGCGCCGCTGCCGGCAGCATGGCGGCGGTCGTTGTCAGGCCGACAGCCGCGAGCGACCCTTGGCGCGACGTGCCGCCAGGATCGAGCGGCCCGCGCGGGTTCGCATCCGCAGCCGGAACCCATGCGTTTTTGCCCGCCGCCGATTGTTCGGCTGGAACGTCCGCTTGCTCACCGAGGAACTCCAAACGTGCAGTCTCCGGGCACGCGAGGCCCAGGGAGGGACGAGCGGCATGCTGGCGCTGCCCGTGACCGGGAGCACGTCTACCGTACGGGCGGGCTGCACCGCGGTCAAACGAGGCTCAGGCGCGTAGGAGGCCCTGAGTCAAGCCGACACGCCGGTGTCAACCAGGGTTTCGACACTGGTTGTGGAGAACCGCTTGAACGGGTCCGACGGAGGCTGTTAGCGTGCCCGTCACCGGCCCTTCCTCCGTCGCCCGTTGCCGGGACGACGCACGCGCCGAGCGTGTTTGTCGGTGTTTCCTCGGGTCGGTCGTTGCCACCACTGCGCGGTCCACAGTCTGTGGACGCACATGTGGACGACGGTTCGGTCGGCTCGTGACCGGCTTTCTCCTGGCGCAGTCGCCATGTAACGGATTCGGGGTGTTGGTGTGTCTGACGACGTCCTGGACCTCGAGGCCGTGTGGACCCGCGCGATCGCTGAGCTGGGCGATGACGTCCTGCCCGCCCAGCACCGCGCCTGGATGCGGCTGACGAAGCCACTCGCGCTGGTGCAGGACACGGCGGTCCTCGCAACGCCCAACGACTTCGCCCGCGAGGTCCTCGACACCAAGCTGCGGCCGCTGATCATCGAGGCGCTGTCCCGCCAGCTCGGTCGCGACGTAAGGGTGGCAGTGACCGTCGAGCCTGAGACGGCCGACGCGTCCGCGG
>JAVEEE010000282.1 GCA_030840615.1 Frankiaceae bacterium
GCTCAGCGGGGATCCACGAAGCGGGCGATGGCCTCAGCTGCGTCGGCCACCGACGTGTTGACCACCACCTCGTCGAACTCGTCCTCGGCTGCGAGCTCGATCCGCGCGGTGTCGAGGCGGCGCTGGACGACGTCGGGAGGCTCGGTGCCCCGGCCGCGCAGCCGGCGCTCGAGCTCCTCCCACGAGGGCGGCTTGAGAAACACGAGCAGCGCGGCAGGCATCAAGGCCCGCACCTGCCGGGCGCCTTGGATCTCGATCTCGAGAAGGACCGGTTCGCCGGCTGCCAGGCGCTCCTCGACCGGCTGGCGCGGAGTGCCGTACCAGTTCCCGGCGTAATGGGCGTGCTCGAGCAGCCGCCCGTCCCGCACCATTGCCGCGAAGGTCTCGCTGTCGACGAAGTAGCGGTCGACGCCTTCGACCTCACCAGGTCGGCGGGGTCGCGTCGTCACGCTGACGGAGTGCCAGATGTTCGGGTGATGCTCGCGCAGGTAGGCGACGATGCTGCTCTTGCCGACTCCGGCCGGCCCGGACAACACGGTGAGCCGGCTCGGTGGGTCCGGCATCAATGACGAGACGTCATCCGGTCGAGCCGCCGGTGGCGAACTCGCGCTCGAGGGCCGCCTTCTGATGCGCGCCGAGACCGCGAACGCGACGGCTCGGTGAGATGCCGAGCTTTTCCATGATGCGCTGCGCTCTCACCTTGCCGACACCGGGCATCGACTCCAAGACGGCCGAGACGCGCATCTTGCCGATGATCTCGTCGGTCTCACCGGTGGCCAGGACCTCGGACAACGAGGCACCTTCATGCTTGAGCCGGTCACGCCACGCTGCCCGTACCTTGCGTGCAGCGGCTGCCTTCTCCAGCGCGGCAGCACGCTGTTCCGGCGTCAGTGGTGGAAGGGGCACCTGGCTTCACCTCGCGTCGTCCGGAGGCAACCTAGCGCAGCAGCGCGGCAGTGTCTGCGGCCGCTTGCGCCGCGTCGACTGCGCCCGTGATCGGGCGGCCGATGACGAGCAGGTCCGCGCCGTCGTCCAGCGCTTGTCGGGGCGACGCGACGCGGGCCTGGTCCTGCCGGTCGGCACCGGGCGGGCGGACTCCTGGGGTGATGAGAACGACGTCGTGGCCGACGGCGGCCCGGACGGCGGCAACTTCCTGCGGCGAGCACACCAAGGCCCGGGCGCCGGCGTCGACAGCGATCCGCGCGAGCCGGCAGACCGCAACGCCCGGAGGACCGGCGATGCCGAGCAGGTCGAGCGCTTCTGCCGAAAGCGAGGTGAGGATGGTCACGGCGGCGATGAGAGTGTCCGGCAGGGCCGTCGCCGCCGCGCTCACCATCGCGGGTCCGCCGCTCGCGTGGACGGTGAGATAACGCGGCTGCAGGTGAGCGACCGCGCGAGCAGCACCCGCCACGGTCGCCGGGATGTCGTGCAGCTTGAGGTCGAGAAAGATGTCGACATCAGCTGCGGTGCGTATCTTCTCGACCGCAGCCGGCCCTTCGTGGCTGAACAGCTCCAGCCCGATCTTCAGCGCCGACACATGTGGGGCCACCGCGCCGGCCCACCGCGTCGCGAGCCCAAGGTCGGCGGTGTCGAGGGCAACCGCGATCGGCGCGCGCGCGGCCGAGGTCATTGGGCCTCCTCGAAGCTGATCGAACGGGCAGACGGCTCGGGAGTCACGGCGTCATCGCCGGGCGGGTCGGGATTGGGCGGGACGACGAGCTCCGGCGGACGGTGCGCCAACCCGATGATGTCGCGCAGCCTGCCGACGCCGCGCGCGGCGAGTGCTTCGCGCAGCTCACGCGAGATCCGCGTGGGCGCCGACGGGTCGTTGAAGATGATGGTGCCGACCTGTACGGCGCTGGCGCCGGCGAGGATGAACTCGAGTGCGTCGAGCCCGGTGCGGATTCCGCCGATGCCCATCAACGGGACGTCCGGCAATGCGGCGTGGACCTGCCAGACGCAGCGCAGCGCCGTCGGCCGGATTGCTGGCCCGGACAAGCCACCGGTCACGCCGGCGAGCGTGGGTCGCATCGTGTCCGGGTCGATGACGATGCCGAGGGTCGTGTTGATGAGCGACAGGCCGTCCGCCCCCGCCTCGACGCATGCCCGGGCGACCGCGACGATGTCCGTGACGTCCGGCGAGAGCTTGACGAACACCGGCACCTGCGACGACGCGTGCCGCCGGACCACCTGGACAACTGATGCGGCGGCGGCGGGGTCGCATGCGAACACCTCGCCTCGGTCCTCGACGTTGGGACAGGAGATGTTGACCTCGATCATCTCGAGCGGCTGACCGCGCAACCGGCTCGCGAGCTTGGCGTAGTCGTCGACGGATCCACCGGCGATGGACACGACCGCCCGGATGCCGCGCTCGTCGAGCCACGGCAGGTCGCGGCCCAGGAACGCGTCGATTCCCGGGCCTTGCAAACCGATGGAGTTGAGCATCCCGCTCGGCGTCTCGGCCATCCGTGGCGTCGGCCGTCCCGAGCGGGCGTTGAGCTGGATCGACTTGGTGACCACTCCACCGATCGCCGCGAGGTCGTTGAAGACCGCCAGCTCCTGCCCGGAGGCGGCACAGCCGGAGGCGGTGAAGATCGGGTCCGGGACGTCGAGCTGGCCGAGGGACGTGGACACGTCGACATCGGTGGCGATCTCGACCGGCTCCGAGTGTCGCAGCACGACGTCACTCATGGCGGCCCATCACATCTGTCCCATGGCTGCCGCGCCGACCGTGTCGGCGGGCACGGTGCCGAGGGCGTCCCAGCGGATCCGGTCACCGGCGAAGACCGGTCCGTCGACACAGGAACGGGCCATCCGGGTCTGACCGTCGTCGCCGATCACCGGCAGCACGCACGTCATGCAGACGCCGATGCCGCAGGCCATCGACTCCTCCACCGCCACCTGGGTGGGGATGCCGGCGCCGCCGTAGGCGGCGGCCGCGACGGCGTAGACCGCTTCGAGCATCGGCATCGGGCCACAGGCATAGACCACGTCGGCGTGCACGCGGTCGATCACGTCGGGCAGCACATCCGACACCCGGCCACGCTCGCCGTAAGACCCGTCGTCGGTGGTGAAGGCGACACTCGCAGCCATGCGCTTGGCGTCGAGCGCACCGAACAACCGGTCCATGCTTGCGGCGCCGAGCACGAAGTCGACGCGGCAACCGCGCTTGCGCAGCCCGTCGGCGAGCATGAAGAGCGGCGCAGCGCCATAGCCGCCACCGACGAGCACGCAGTTGGCCGGGTCCTTGGGGAGCGCAAAGGGACGGCCGAGCGGACCGACCACGTCGATGGGGTCGTGCGGGTGCCGACTGGCCAGCCAGGCGGTTCCCTTGCCGTGGACCGCGAACACGAACTCGACGGTGCCGCCGTAGACGCCGCGGTCGGCGACCTGGTGGATGGAGAACGCGCGGCGGAGCAGCATGGAGCCGTCTTCACCGCCGACCGAGAGCGCGACGAACTGACCGGGCCGGGTCTGCTCCGCGATGCCGGCAGCGACGAGCGTCATCGACAGATAGGCGCCGGTCTGCTTCATCGACAGCACTTCGCCCCTCACCTGCACTGCGGGCATCAGCCGCTACCTTCCCGGGCGTTGCGGATCGTCCGGTGGTGCTCTTGCAGCGGTGCGACGCCGATCTCCCCGCTGCGCAGCGCCTCGATGCCCTGCACGGCCGCGGCGAGCGCCTGCACCGTCGTCAGGCACGGTACGCCGCGGACGACGGCGGCGGTGCGGATCTCGTAGCCGTCGAGTCGTGGTCCCGAGTTGCCGAACGGCGTGTTGACGATGAGGTCGACTTCGCCACTCGCGATGCGGTCGACCACCGTCGGCTCGTCGTCCGGCCCGCGTCCCGCGGAATGCTTGCGGACCGTGGTGGCCATGACCCCGTTGCGGCGCAGGACCTCGGCCGTGCCCTCGGTCGCCAGCACCTCGAAACCGAGGTCGGAAAGCCGTTTCACCGGAAAGACCATGTGGCGCTTGTCCCGGTTGGCCACCGACACGAAGACCCGGCCCTTGGTCGGCAGCGCGCCGTAAGCCGCTTCCTGCGACTTCGCGAACGCGGTGCCGAAGCCGGCGTCGATGCCCATCACCTCTCCGGTCGACTTCATCTCGGGACCGAGCACGGTGTCGACACCGCTGAACCGGCTGAACGGCAGCACGGCCTCCTTGACGCAGATCGACGCGTCGAGCGGCAGCTGGGCACCGTCGCCGGCCGGAAGCACACCTTCGCGGCGCAGATCCGCGATCGTCGCGCCCAACATGACGCGGGCAGCGGCCTGCGCGAGAGGAACGTCGGTCGCCTTGGACACGAAGGGCACCGTACGACTTGCCCGGGGGTTGGCTTCCAGCACGTAGAGGACATCACCCGCCAGGGCGAACTGCACATTGAGCAGCCCGCGCACGCCGACGCCGCGGGCGATCCCTTCGGTCGCTTCGCGAATGCGCGCGATGTCACGGCGACCGAGGGTGATGGGCGGCAGCACGCACGCGGAGTCGCCGGAGTGGATGCCGGCTTCCTCGATGTGCTCCATGACGCCGCCGAGGAAGAGCTCGACACCGTCGTAGACCGCGTCCACGTCGATCTCGATGGCGTCGTCGAGGAACCGGTCGACCAGCACCGGATGCTCGGGGCTCACTTCGGTCGCGCGGTCGATGTAGCCGGCGAGGGTCTCGTCGTCATAGACGATCTCCATGCCTCGACCGCCGAGGACGTAGGACGGACGCACCAGCACCGGGTAGCCGATCTCGGCGGCGATCGCCTGCGCGTCGGTGAACGAACGGGCGGTGCCGTGCTTCGGTGCGAGCAGACCCGCATCGGCGAGGACGCGGCCGAACGCGCCTCGCTCCTCGGCGAGGTGGATCGCCTCGGGCGAGGTCCCGACGACGGGCGCGCCGGCGTCCTTCAGACGCTGCGCGAGTCCCAGCGGCGTCTGGCCGCCCAGCTGCACGACGACACCGACAACGTCACCGGACCTCTGTTCGGCGTGCAGGACCTCGAGGACGTCTTCGAACGTCAGCGGTTCGAAGTAGAGGCGGTCGGAGGTGTCGTAGTCGGTCGAGACGGTCTCCGGGTTGCAGTTGACCATCACGGTCTCGAAGCCAGCCGCGGACAGCGCGTAGGAGGCCTGCACGCAGGAGTAGTCGAACTCCACTCCCTGACCGATCCGGTTGGGACCGCTGCCGAGGATCAGGACCTTCGGACGACGGCCCGGCTCGACCTCGTCCTCCTCGTCGTAGGACGAGTAGTGGTAAGGGGTTGCGGCGGCGAACTCGGCGGCGCACGTGTCGACCGTCTTGTAGACCGGGCGGACACCCAGGGCATGGCGCAGCCGGCGCACGTCGTCCTCGGACAGGACACCGGCACCGCTCGAGGAGCGCACCGCTGCGATCTGCGGGTCCGAGAACCCGTGGCGTTTGGCCCGGCGCAACGTCGCCTCGTCGAGCGTCGGGGCCGCGGCGATCTCGCTGGCGATCTCGGTCAGCAGCAGCAGCTGGTCGAGGAACCACGGCTCGATGTGCGTCGCCTCATGCAGTTCCTCGACCGATGCCCCGGCGCGCAGCGACTGCACGACGGCTTGCAGTCGCCGGTCATGTGGTCGCGCCGCCACCGCCAACAACTCGGTCTTGTCCGCGACGGGGCCGGCGAAGTCGAGCTCCGCACCCTTGGCCTCGAGCGACCGGGCCGCCTTCTGCAGCGCCTCGGTGAAGTTGCGCCCGAGCGCCATGACCTCGCCGACACTCTTCATGTGCGTCGTCAGCGTCGTGTCGGCACCGGGAAACTTCTCGAAGGCGAAACGCGGAATCTTGACGACGACGTAGTCGAGGCTCGGCTCGAACGACGCCGGTGTCTCGCGCGTGATGTC
>JAVEEE010000303.1 GCA_030840615.1 Frankiaceae bacterium
CAAGAACACCGCGGTTCGGGTCGGCGACACGACCATCAACATCGTCGACACCCCCGGGCACGCGGACTTCGGCGGTGAGGTGGAACGTGCCCTGGAGATGGTCGACGGTGTCCTGCTGCTCGTCGACGCGAGCGAGGGGCCGCTGCCGCAGACGAGGTTCGTGCTCCGCAAGGCGCTCGAGAAGCGCATGCCCGTCGTACTGGTCGTCAACAAGGTCGACCGACCGGACGCCCGCATCGCCGAAGTCGTCGACGAGACCTACGAGCTGTTCCTCGACCTCGACGCCGACGAGCACCAGATCGAGTTCCCGATCATCTACGCCTCTGCCCGAGCCGGTCGCGCTTCGCTCGAAAGACCGAAGGACGGCGGCATGCCGGACAGCCCGGACCTGCGTCCGCTGTTCGAGACCTTGTTCACCACCGTGCCTGCGCCGACGTATGAAGAGGGCGCACCGCTACAGGCGCACGTGACGAACCTCGATGCCTCGCCCTACCTCGGTCGGCTCGCCCTCTGCCGCATCCACAACGGCACGATGCGCAAGGGTCAGCAGGTGGCCTGGTGTCGCACCGATGGGTCGGTCGAGCGCGTCAAGCTCACCGAGCTGCTGGGCACCGAAGCCCTGGATCGGGTGCCGATCGACGAGGCGGGGCCCGGCGACATCGTCGCCATCGCCGGCATCGCGGAGATCACCATCGGCGAGACGATCGCCGACCCCGACGACCCGCGCCCGCTTCCGGTCATCACCGTCGACGAACCCAGCCTGTCGATGACCATCGGCATCAACACGTCGCCTCTCGCGGGGGAGAGCGGCAAGAAGATGACCGCCCGGCTCGTCAAGACGCGACTCGACGCAGAGCTGATCGGCAACGTGTCGATCCGCCTGCTGCAGACCGAGCGCCCGGACACCTGGGAGGTGCAGGGTCGCGGTGAGCTGCAGCTCGCCATCCTCGTGGAGATCATGCGTCGTGAGGGTTTCGAGCTCACGGTCGGCAAGCCGCAGGTCGTGACCCGAACCGTCGACGGCAAGCTGCACGAACCGATGGAGCGACTCACGGTCGACATCCCCGAGGACTACCTCGGCGTCGTCACGCAGCTGATGGCCCTGCGCAAGGGGCGCATGGAGCAGATGGTCAACCACGGCACCGGGTGGATCCGGCTCGAATACCTCGTGCCCGCGCGAGGCCTGATCGGCTTCCGCACGGAGTTCCTCACCGAGACCCGGGGGACCGGCCTCCTGCACCACGTCTTCGACCGCTACGAGCCCTGGCACGGCGACCTGCGGACCCGCCCCACCGGCTCATTGGTAGCCGATCGGCGCGGACCGACGACGTCGTTCGCACTGTTCAACCTGCAGGAGCGCGGGTCGATGTTCGTCGGGCCGGGCACCGAGGTCTACGAGGGCATGATCGTGGGGGAGAACTCGCGTTCGGACGACATGGATGTCAACCCCACGAAGGAGAAGAAGCTCACCAACATGCGCTCGTCCACCAGCGACGAGCTGGTCCGGCTCATCCCGCACAAACAGCTCTCGCTGGAACAGGCGTTGGAGTTCTGCCGGGAGGACGAGTGCGTCGAGGTGACACCGGCCACCGTGCGGATCCGCAAGGTCGTCCTCGACGGCCAGCAGCGCTATCGCAGCGCGAAGCGCCAGCAGCAGGTCTGAACCGGCTCGCTGAGACAATCGCTGGGTGGTGGCCCGCAGCCTGGCAGAGCTGACCGCCGGCGCGACCGACCGGCAACCGATGAAGAATGCCGACTCCAAGTCGGCAGCATCGTTCGAACGGGTCGTCATCGGCGGTGCGGGCTACGTCGTCAAAGTCGTCGACGGCCGGTCCGACTGGCTCGCGCTGGCGAGCGGAGACAGCGCCGGTCGTGCGATCTGCCTGTGGGAGGACGGCGTCTACGCGGCGCTGCCCCCGAGCATCGACTCGACCGTCGTCGGCGTCGCTCGGCTGGGACCGGACGCTGATCCGTGGCCGGCTGCGCTGCTCATGCGTGACGTGAGCGACCTGTTGATCCCTGAGGACGGCGCGGTGGACCTCGCCACGCACGCGGCACTCCTCGATGCCATGGCGGACCTTTGCGTTCATTTCGACGACGCGCTGCCGGCGACGACGTACATGCCGTTTGTCGGCAATTACCAGTTCCTGTCCATGCGGGAGGCCGCGCGGCAGCGGGTGACCGGGACCATCGGCGGCCCGCAGCCGTTCATCGAGGCCGGCTGGGCGTCGCTTCGCGCCGAGCGGCCCGAGCTTGTCGCGCTCGTCGACCCCCTGCTCGAAGATCCGGCGCCGCTCGCCGACTCGCTGCTGGCCACGCCGACGACGTTCCTGCACGGCGACTGGAAGATGGGCAACCTCGGCCTGCACCCGGACGGCCGGGTGGTGCTGCTCGACTGGGACCGCCCGCAGATCGGCCCGTTCGCCGGTGACCTCGCGTGGTACGTCGGGGTGAACTGTGACCGGCTGCCGGAGAGCAAGGAGGCCACCGTCGAACGGTTCCGGGCCGCGCTCGAGCGCCGTGGCGTCGCCACCAGCGGCTGGTGGGAGCGGCAGGTGGCGCTGAGCCTGCTCGGGACGTTCGCGATGCTCGGCTGGTCGAAGGCCGGCCAGGTCGAGGAGCTCGACTGGTGGGCGCCCCTGGTCCGGGCTGCGGTGCCCCTGATCTGAATGGGCTGAATGCCGGGTCTCAGCGCGCCCCGCCGCCGTAGCCGGCATGGCGCGGCGGAGTGAATGTCCTGTCGCGCCCCCGGAATGCCCGAGCCGTGCGCTACGTTTCTCCGTAGGACGTCGCAAGGCGTTCGCCGGCTCGATCCATGGCCCCCGGTCCCAACCTTTGTCGCTTCGAGCGAACCAGTGCCGCGAGGCAGACCTGGCGAGTCGGTACGCGAAGCCCCGGAGAAGCTTCCGGGGCTTTCGTGTGTCCTAGTCCGGCCGGGCGGTGCGGTGACCACGGCGTCGCTCGAGCCGGCTGTAGAAGACCGGATCGTCGAGGTCGATGTCACCGAGCGCACCGCGGAGCAGCTGCAGCGCATTGCGGGTCAGCGCGTCGGCATCCTCCGCGTCGAGGCCCAGCTCGTCGGCGACACCCTCGTGTCCCTCGCCCAGACCGAACGCCACGACCGCGGCGGCCCGCTCGGCCGGCGGCAGCGCGGCCAGCGCCTCGTAGAGCCGGGAGACGAGCTCCTCGTCGGAAACTCCCTCAGTCGCCCGGACGTTGTCCGAGATCGTGCCGGGCGCGATGGGTCGCAGCCGCGGCGGTCGTGGTCGGTCGGAGGGCACGAGTCAGGGTACGTCGGCGGTCAGCTCGCGGGCGCGAACGCCTCGAGCGCCTCGTGCGCCCGGCGCATCGTCTCGGTGGGGTCGGCATCGGGAGTGCCGACCAGCTCGTCGAAGTTCAGGTCCACGAACAGCTCGGTGACACCGCTCGCGGCGTAAGTCGCGAAATCGCGCCGGATCTTCTCGAGGGTTCCCGAGAACTGCGTGTCCTCGTCCTCGTCGCGGACCCGCACCGCGGCCCGGATGACGATGCGGATCGCGTCGGCGTCGCGGCCGGCCTCGCGAGCCGCGGCGCGGATCGTCGCCACCGCAGCGGGCACCTTCGCCGCCTCGAACCGGCTGGCCGAGATCCAGCCGTCGGCGAGGCGCCCGGCCCGACGCAGGGCCGGCTCGGCGCTGCCACCGAGCAGGATCGGCGGATGCGGACGTTGAACCGGCCGCGGATCGACGTAGGACGGCGGCACGTTGTAGAACTCGCCGTGGAACTCGACGGGGGACTCGGTCCAGACGGCCCGCAGGCACGCGATGAACTCCTCGGCGCGCGCGCCGCGGCGCTGCATGCCGACACCGGCGGCGGCGAACTCGTCCGGACTCCACCCGAGCCCAAGTCCGGCGTCCAGTCGCCCTCCGGACAGGACGTCGATGCTCGTCAGCGCCTTGGCGAGCACGATCGGGGCGTAGAAGGGCAGGTTGACGATGGCGATCCCGATGCGTGCCCGTTCCGTGACCGCTGCGACGTAGCCGGAGATCGCCAGCGGGTCGTGAACGCTGCGGTAGGGCATCGGGATCGCGTCGCCGGCCGGGTAGAGCGTGCGTTGGAAGCTCCACAGTGACTCGTAACCCAGTCGTTCGGCCGTCTGCGCGACGTCGCGAATGTTGGCGGGAGTCGCCCACGAGCCGGAGACCGGGATGCCGAAGCCCATCTGCATGGGCTCCATCCAACCCCGTCGGGGCGCCGGGCGGACAATCGACCGATGGCGCAACGCTCGCATTGGGCCGTGACGCCGCGACAGAGCATCGACGCGGGGTGTGCTCGACGCGGGAAGGCGGCAGTTGTCTCTGGCTGCGTGGACCTGCTGGCGGGCCGCCAGGCAGACCCGCAGCTGATCGTCGCGTTGGGTGGGCCCGCTGCCGGCTGGGTCGTCAGCGGCGGATCAGGAGGTCCGTCGTACTGGACCAGAGTCTGGGCCGCACGGGGACTGCTGTGGGCGTGGGACGACGCGGCACTTCCCTCGATCCTGCAGGCGATGGACGACGAGGCGTGGCGTGTTCGGGAGATGGCGTTGAAAGTCGTCACCCGGCATCGGCTTGGCGATGCTCTGGAGATCGCCGCCGCGCTCATGGACGATCCCGTGCCGCGCGTGCGCACGGCAGCGCGACGTGCGCTCACCATGCTCACCGCGGAGTCCGCCTGATCGGACGAAGCGTTGCTTCCTCCACAGCCGCCGTGGTAGCCGATGCGTTCCCCAGATCGGCGCGAGGCGCTTCCGCGAGGCTGCTGCCGGCACGCATCGTCTCGGGCATGTCATCAGCCGCTCGACGCTCTTCTGCAGCCCGCTGCTCCACTGCAGCACAACCCGATGTCGTGAAGCTCAACGAGCTCGGCGACATCGTCGCCGCCGTGCCCTACCTGCTCGGCTTCCAGCCGGAGGAGAGCCTCGTCGCGGTTGCCTTGCAAGGACCGCGCCAGCGGCTGTCCTTCGCGTTGCGCCTCGACCTGGCCGCGGTGGAGTGCATCGACGATGTCGTCGCGATGTTGTCCGAACGGATGACCCGGGCGGCGGCGCAGAGCGTGATGCTGTTCGTCTACACCGCGACCGGACCCGGCGCGGATGCCGAGCTGCCGAGGGCCGGCCTCGCGGAAGAGCTGCTACGGCGGTTGCCCATGCCGGTGCGCGACGTCGTGCTCGTGTCGGGTGGTCGCGTGTGGTCATACCTGTGCGCCGAGCCGGAGTGTTGCCCGCCCGGCGGTCGGTTGCTCGACGCCTCCGCTCCGGGCACCCTCGCACTCGCGGCCGCGCACGCACTGCACGGCAACGCTGTGCTGCCGGACCGAGACGCGGTGGTCGCTTCGGTCGCCCCGCTTGGTGGAGTCGCCGCCGTGTCACTCGACCAGGCACTCGAGCGAGCAGCCACGACGTATGCCGCGATCGGTCGCGAGGACTATCGCCGGGCCGCGCAGGCTGTCGCGGCAGATGTCCTGCGGCGCTATCGCGAGCCACCCGCGACGATGTCCGACGACGAGGCAGCCCAGCTCGTCATCGGGCTGCACGACGTCGTGCTGCGTGACGAGCTCATCGGTTGGGCACACGCGGACGAAGACGCGTTGCGCCTCTTGGCGTTCGACCTCGCCCGGCGGGCGCTGCCGCCGATGGACCCGCCGGCCTGCACGCTGCTCGCCTGGATGGCCTATCTGCACGGAGATGGACTCGTCGCCGCGTCGGCGCTGGACCGTGCCTTGGCCAGCGACGCGGACTACCGCCTTGCGCAGCTGCTGTCCTCGGCGCTGCACGGACAGGTCGCGCCCGAGGAGCTGCGCCGCATCATGGCCGCAGGCTGGCCGAAGCGTGGTGCGAGCAGGGAGTCAGGGCGTCGTCGAGGTTGAGCCGAAGACGATGCCTTCCTCGCGCTCGAGCCACTCGCGGTCCGGGCGGAAATGGTCGTCCAGCCGGCCGCGAAGCTCAGCCGGCAACGCCAAGGCGCCGTCGGCCCGTTGCGCGGCCCGCAGCTTCGCTCGCTGGCGGGCGAGACGCCCGCTCACAGGCGCGGGAAGCAACCGCTTGAGATAAGGGAAGGTCGGCCGCACCACCCGGTCGAGCCGAGCGACGAGCGAGCGTTCCCCACTGGACGGGTTGTAGCGGACACTCGTGTCGAAGGCGAACGTGTCGTCGATGCCCAGGAACCGGCAGACGCGCGCGAGTGTCTGAGCGGTCGCGCTGATCAGGTCGTCGTAGGACAGCACGAGGAGCTGCTCACGCGCGAACACCTGCCGATAGTTTTCGAGCTGCTCGGCGTAAGCGCTCAACCGCAGGAAGTGCGTGCCGGTGCGGTAGGGCTCGTAGCCGAGTGTCAGTTCGCGCTCGGCGGCCGCGGCGAACGCGGCGACGGCGTCGTCGCCGAGATCGTCGTTGACGTAGACGAAATGCGACCAGGCGCGCTCCACCGGCTCGCGAACGATGGCGATGAGTCGGGTGTCCGGTGTGGCCGCATGCACCAGCTGGGGCGTCTCGCACGTGTAGAGGTAGAGCGGCGACGCCTCACCGACCGCCCGTGC
>JAVEEE010000313.1 GCA_030840615.1 Frankiaceae bacterium
GCAGCTCCTCCCCGGCCTGGCCGGCGTCGACGCCGTCATCGTCCGCAGCGCCACGCACATCGACGCCGAGGCGCTGGTCGCGGCCGACCGGCTCAAAGTCGTGGCCCGCGCCGGCGTGGGGCTCGACAACGTCGACGTGCCTGCGGCGACCGCAAAAGGTGTGCTCGTCGTCAACGCCCCGACCTCCAACATCGTCTCGGCCGCAGAGCACGCGATCGCGCTGCTCCTCGCGGTCGCGCGCCGCGTCCCGCAGGCAACGGCGAGTCTCAAGGCGGGGGAGTGGAAGCGCAGCAAATACACCGGCGTGGAGCTCACCGACAAGACGATGGGCGTGATCGGTCTCGGGCGCATCGGCATCCTGGTCGCGCAGCGGATGAGCGCGTTCGGCGTCCGGCTGCTGGCCTATGACCCCTACGTCCCGGCGGCACGCGCGGCGCAGATCGGCGTACAGCTCGTGTCGCTCGACGAGCTGCTGCGCCAGAGCGACTTCCTGTCGATTCATCTTCCGAAGACGCCCGAGACCGTCGGTCTGATCGGCGAGCGGGAGCTTGCGCTCTGCAAGCCGGACGTGGTCATCGTCAACGCCGCGCGCGGAGGTCTGCTCGACGAACACGCGCTGGCTCAGGCACTCAAGGAAGGGCGCATCGGAGGTGCCGGCCTGGATGTCTACGCGACGGAGCCGTGCACCGACTCGCCGTTGTTCGCCTTCGACAACGTCGTGGCGACGCCGCACCTGGGCGCCTCGACGGCGGAGGCGCAGGACAAGGCCGGGCTCGCCGTTGCTCGCAGCGTGAAGCTCGCGTTGCAGGGGGAGTTCGTCCCCGACGCCGTCAACGTGCAGGCCGGCGGTGTGGTCGCGGAGGAGGTCCGGCCGGGGCTGCCGCTGGCCGAGAAGCTCGGTCGTGTCTTCACCGCCCTCGCCGGCGGCGTGGCAAGCGGGCTGACCGTGGAAGTGCGCGGTGAGATCGCGGCCTACGACGTGTCCGTGCTCCAGCTGTCGGCGCTGAAGGGCGTGTTCGCGGACGTCGTCGAGGAGCCGGTGACATTCGTCAACGCGCCTCTTCACGCAGCCGAGCGAGGCATGGAGCTCGGGCTCGTGACCTCGACCGACAGCCCGGACTATCGCAACCTCGTCACACTTCGCGGCATCCTCGCGACGGGCGAGCAGGTCTCGGTCAGCGGCACGTTGTCCGGGCCACGCCATGTCGAGAAGCTCACCGAGGTCGACGGTTTCGATGTCGACGTGCTGCCGGTCGCCCACATGGCGTTCCTGGGTTACGACGACCGTCCCGGTGTCGTGGGCATCGTCGGGCGGGTGCTCGGCGACGCCGATGTCAACATCGCCGGGATGCAGGTGAGCCGCCGCGAGGCAGGTGGCGCAGCGTTGATGGTGCTCACCGTCGACTCGGCCATCCCGGTGGCCACGCTCACCGAGATCGCCCAGAGCATCGGTGCCACGTCCGCCCGGACGGTCGACCTCACCGAGCTGTGAAGCAGGTCACCGCGCGCGACGGCACGTCGCTGGCCGTTCACGAACGGGGCTCCGGTCCGCCGCTGCTGTGCGTGCCGGGCGGACCCGGTCGCGCGTCGTCGTACCTCGAGGGGCTCGGTCGGCTCGACTCGACGCGGTCACTGCTGCTGCTCGACAACAGGGGCACCGGGGCGTCGGAGCTTCCGGCAGATCGGTCGTCGCTGCAGTTCCCGCGTTTGGCCGATGATGTCGAGGACGTCTGTGCCGCCCTCGGGCTCGCGTCGGTCGACGTGTTGGGGCACTCGGCCGGTTGCGCGGTGGCGCTCACCCATGCCGCTACGCACCCGGACCGGGTGCGAGCCCTGGTCCTCGTCACGCCTTCCGGACGACCGTTCGGCTGGGTTGCAGACGACGTCGACAAGATCCGCGCGGCACGCTTCGACGAGCCCTGGTATGCCGAGGCGGCGGAGGCCGTCGCCGCATTGGACTCCGCGAGTGCACGGGTGCGCAGTGAGCTCGAACGGGAGACGCGGCCGTTCTGGTATGGCAGGTGGGACGAACGCACGCAGTCGCACGCAGCCGGCGCCGACACCCAGATGTCGCTGCGGGCAAGCGCCGGCTATGCGCCCGGGCCGGACTACGACGTCGACGCAGCCCGAGCTGCGTTGGTGTCGATCACTGCGCAGGCATTGGTCGTCGTGGGTTCGCGCGACGCGTTGACCGGCGCGAGCGTCGGGTCCCGGTTCGTAGCCGAGATGGTGCGGGCCGACCTCGCCGTCATCGAAGGCGCGGGGCACTTCCCCTGGGTGGACGAGCCCGACCAGTTCCACGACGCCGTCGAGCAATTCCTGCAGACCTGTCAGCCGCCCACACTGCTATAGCCCTCTCAGCGGCTGACAGGTCGTGGTGTCCGGTCAGTCGAGCAGCGAGCCCAGGCGCTCGACGGCGTCGGCGTAGTCAGCCATGAAGTCCTGCACGACTTGCTCGCTCGTCTTCACCGTGTCGACGAGACCGACGCCCTGGCCCACCCAGTAGCTCACCAGCTCGTGCGCCTTTGCGTTGCCCGCGTCGGCGGCCTGGTCGATCCGTGCAAAGGCGGGCGTGCTGAGGATCGACATCAGCGGCAGGGGCAGTGATCCGGGACTTTCCGGTCCCTCCCACGCGTCGTGCCAGGCCGAGCGCAGCTGCCGGCTGGGTTTGCCCGTCCGTGCCTTCGAGCGAATCGTGTCGCGCGAGCCGGCCGCGATCATCTTGGTCCGGAAGGAGTCCGACACCTCCGAGTCCGTCGTCGCGAGCCAGACCGATCCGGTCCATGCGCCGGCAGCACCCATCGCCATGCAGCCGGCCATCTGCGCGCCGGTCATGATGCCGCCGGCGGCGAGCACCGGCACCTCTCGAAGCTCTCGCACCGCTTTGACGACCTCGGGTACGACGACCAGCGTCGACACCTCCCCGCAGTGCCCGCCCGCTTCCGTGCCTTGTGCGACGAGGATGTCGACGCCGGCCGCGACCTGACGCAGCGCGTGTTCCTTCGCGCCGACGAGTGCGGCGACGGCGACCCCCTCGGACTTGCCGCGCTCGATCATCCAGTCCGGCGCGATGCCGAGAGCGTTGGCGATGAGCCGGATCGGATGCTTGAAAGCCACATCCATGAGCTCGGCGCCGATCTCCGGCGACGTCGCCGGCCGGAAGTCGCCGGACGCATTCGGGATGGTCGGGTCGACGTCGTAGCGAGTGAGCAGGTCGGCGACGAACTCCCGGTGCTCTGCCGGCAGCTGCTCGGCGAGCTCCGCGATGGTCAGCCCGCCGGTGTCCAGTTGATGCTCCGGCACCAGGATGTCGACGCCGTAGGGCTTGCCGTCGACGTGATCGTCGATCCAGCGCAGCTCGACGTCGAGAGAGTCCGGCGTGAAGGTGCTGCCGCCGAGTACGCCGAAGCCACCGGCCCGGCTGACGGCGGCCACCACGTCCCGACAGTGGCTGAAGGCGAACAGTGGGAAGTCGACACCGACGAGGTCACGGATGACGTTCATGGCCCATAGCATGCACGTGGCGCGAGCTCAGTGGCGCGCGGGCCATCGCCCGCCAGATGTCGAGCCGCCGGGCGTAGCCGGTGGCGATGAGCTGGGTGGCCGCTCGCCGGTGGATGCGGGCCACGTCAGATGCCGGCAATCCCTTCCACGATCCGGCTCCGACCTGAGCGGCGGTGCCCGCGTGCTCGCTCACCCGTTCCCCCGCGGCCGCCTCGATCGCGGCAACATCATTGCCGTCGACGTCGAGGCCAACCCACCGCAGCGCTGCCGTCATGTGCGCGACCGGATCATCGTGCAGGCTTTCGTAGCGAAGCTCGCGAAACCGGGGAGTTTGCTTGCCGTCGTGCCTGATCGTCGTCACCACCTCCTGCCACAGCTCGGCCGCGTCGCCCGGGTCGGGCCTGCCGAAGAATGGCACCTGCGCTATGGAGCGGGCGACGTCGCGGCCGTCGCGCAGCAGGTGCACGACCCATGCATCGGGGTAGACGGCGGCGATCTCCGGCAGGCGGTGGGAGTGCACGGGCGACTTCTCGACGAAGTAGTCGGCTTCCGGTGAGTGCCGCGCCAACGCTGCGGCGAACAGTGTGTCGCAGTAGCGTCGCAATGCAGCAATGAGCGTCGGACGGTCGACCAGGTCGGCAAGTCCCGAACCCGACGTGTAGTTGGCCCACAACCAGTGCAGCTGCTGGAACACCCATGACTCCGACCGCGCCACACCGCCGATCCGCCGGTGCGCCAGGAACAGCTGCTCGAGCCACGTCGTACCGCTACGGCCACAACCGACGATCACCACGAGCCGGTCGGTCATGGAGCTCGAGGCTTGGACGTCGCGACGCGGAGTCGCGGGCTCTACCGGTCTCGCTTCGGGAAGGGGAGGAGGGGGTGCACCGCCCGCGACGACGGTGACGCTGTGGCGGGTGTCAGCCGGCAGCTCGGCGGCAAGCTCCGGTCGCACGATGATGGTCGCGTCGGGAAACACCGACACTGCGGCCCGCACAGAAGCGACTGTGGCGTGCTCCGGCGACCAGTCGAGAAGGACCTCGCCGCCGGCCGCCGTGCTCAAGAGGTCGTCGGCGAGGGCGCGGAGCGCTCCGAGGAACTCACGAGAGCTGACGAGCGGCCCGAGGCCGACGTCCGACGTCCGCTGGAACTGATGCCACGGGATGTCCAGGCCGTGGGCGAAAAGCCGCGATCCCGACGCGGCCGAACGGACCCCTGGTCGAGCCACGAGCTCTGTGTGGATCTGGCCGGCGGCCTCATCCTGCGGCAGGGCGAGGAGCACAAGTCGGCCGTGCATCGAGCTCGCCGCGACGAGATCGGGGGGCAGCACGAACGTCGCCGGCAACGGCTCCGCCCGGCCGGCGACTCTGCTCTCAGGGTGCACTGGGCCAGTGGAACAGATCGACTGTCGGCGGACAACGACCGGTTCCATCGGTTACAGTCGAGTCGATGACACGCATGCTGCTCCTTATGCGCCCGTAGCGGGGCCAGGCAGACCGGCCCCCCGCTGCGGGGCCTCGCTGTTCCTGGACAGCATCACGCGCCGGCCGTCCATCCCCTTCACTCTGGAGCGGCTCTCTCATGACCGGCATGCCTAAAGCAGCGCGATACCGCGCATTCCCTCCCATCGACCTGCCCGACCGAACCTGGCCGTCCGCGGTGATCACCGCGCCGCCACAGTGGTGCAGCGTCGACCTCCGCGACGGCAACCAGGCACTCATCGACCCCATGGACGGCGAGCGCAAGCGCCGGATGTTCGAGCTGCTCGTCCAGCTCGGTTACAAGGAGATCGAAGTCGGATTCCCGGCCGCCAGCCAGACGGACTTCGACTTCATCCGCCGTCTTGTCGAGGACGACCTCGTGCCCGACGACGTCACGGTGCAGGTGCTCACCCAGGCCCGTGAAGAGCTCATCGCGCGCACCTGCGAGTCGCTGGAAGGCTTTGGCGGGACCGCTCTCGTCCACCTCTACAACTCGACGTCGACCCTGCAGCGGCGCGTCGTGTTCGGACTCGACCGCGACGGCGTGAAGGACATCGCCGTACGCGGCGCCGAGTGGTGCATGAAGTACGCCGAGGAGTACCTGGGCGCCAGCACCGTGCGCTGGCAGTACAGCCCCGAGTCGTTCACCGGCACGGAGCTCGACTACGCCGTCGAGGTGTGCGACGCGGTGATGGACGTCTGGGAGCCCAGCGGCGACAACAAGGTCGTCCTCAACCTCCCGGCGACCGTCGAGATGGCCACGCCCAACGTCTACGCCGACCAGATCGAGTGGTTCCATCGCAACGTCTCGCGACGCGATGCCGTCATTCTCAGCCTGCACCCGCACAACGACCGCGGCACCGCCGTGGCCGCGGCCGAGCAGGGAGTCATGGCTGGGGCCGATCGCGTCGAGGGATGCCTGTTCGGCAATGGTGAGCGCACCGGCAACGTGTGTCTCGTGACGCTTGCGCTCAACCTGTTCAGCCAGGGCATCGACCCCGGCGTCGACTTCAGCGACATCGACGAGGTGCGTCGGACGGTGGAGTACTGCAACCAGCTGCCGGTGCACCCGCGACACCCCTACGGCGGCGACCTGGTCTACACCGCCTTTTCCGGCTCGCACCAGGACGCCATCAAGAAGGGGTTCGAGGCGCTCGAACGCGATGCCTCGGATGCCGGCGTCGCCGTCGGCGACTTCACGTGGGAGGTGCCCTACCTGCCCATCGATCCCCTCGATGTCGGGCGCGGCTACGAAGCGGTCATCCGCGTCAACTCACAGTCGGGCAAGGGTGGCACTGCCTACGTGCTGAAGCACGACTACCACCTCGATCTGCCGCGTCGCATGCAGATCGAGTTCGCTCGCGTGGTGCAGGAGGTCGCGGACGCGGACGGCGGCGAGATCGCGCCCGAGCGCATCTGGGACATGTTCCACACGACCTACGTCGAAGCGAGCTCTGTAGACGGGGGGGTGCCGCTGGAGCTGCTGCGCTACACGGTGCACTCCGCCGCTGTCGAGCGGGTCATGGCTGACGTCCGGTGGCAGGGGCAGGAGCGCACGATCAGCGGTGAGGGCAACGGCCCGATCGCGGCACTCGTCCACGCACTCAAGGCACTCGACATCGACGCTCGGGTCCTCGACTTCCACGAGCACGCCACAAGTGCGGGTGAGGACTCACAGGCGGCGGCTTACGTAGAGGTGGCCTTCGGCAGCCGAGTGCTGTGGGGTTGCGGCATCCATCCGAGCATCACGACCGCGTCCCTGCATGCGTTGGTCAGTGCGGTCAACCGCAACAGCGGCTGACCGGCGAACCTCCTGGCCTACTTGCCCTTGCGGGGAACTGCACTGACCTCGTTGGAGAACGCACCGGTGCCGTTGCGGTTGACGGCGGCGACGGCGTAGTAGTACGTCGTGCCGCCGGTGACGGAGTTGTCGATGTACGACGTTCCGTTCGAGAGCGTCTGGATCAACGTCCGCGTGCCGGGCGCGGTCCCGCGGTAGACGGCCCAGCCGGTGATCGGTGCGCCACCAGTGGCGGGCACCGTCCAGTTCAGCGTCACTTGCCCCTTGCCGACGGTCGCGGTGAGCGTCGGGGCGGACGGGACCGTTGTCGGAGTCGCGCTCGCCTCGTTCGAGGGGGCACTGTTGCCGACGTTGTTTCCGGCCGTGACGGTGTAGTAGTAGGTCGTGCCCACGGTGACCGCTGCGTCCGTGAACGTGGTCCCGGCCGTCACGTTCTTGTAGGGCGTCTCCGCACCGGGTTGCAGCCCGCGGGAGACCTGGTAGCCCGTGATCGGTGCGCCGCCGTCGTTCGGAGCCGACCAGCTCAGCCCGACGGTGCCCTTTGCGGTGTCGGTCGACGCCGTGAGGGCGGGGCTCGACGGTGCGGTCACCGGCGGAGCCGTGTCGTACCCCGAGAACAACCCCTGCCCCGAAGACTGGTACGCGACCGTGGCATAGGCGTGTGTGGACTGCGCCTCCGTGCCGGCGGACCCGTTACAGACGTCGAGGCATCCGTCGGCATAGGCGACGACGACCCGGCCGTCCTTCGTGATTGATGCGTCCATGAAGTCGAGCAGGTTGCGCTGACCGCCGGTCGTGGTGCCACCCGAGTCGATCTCGCCGCGCTGCACCGGCTCAGGCGTCGCCTGCACCGTCTGCCAGGTCGTGCCGCCGTCGTAGGTGTAGGAGACGAAGAGGTACCAGACCCCGTGGAAGCCGGTCGTGAACGGATTCTGTCCAGCGCCGCCGGCCCAGGTACCGAGATAGGCGACGGCGGCGCGGCCTCCGTCACCCGCCACCGCGGACTCGAACGTCGCCGCGGTCAGAGCCGGCGACACCGTCTGCGCGAGGTCCACCTGCGGCGCCCACGTCGCAGCGTGGTCGTCCGACCACGTCACGACGGGGTGGTAGTCACCCGCACGGGACCAGGACTCGTAGACCCGGTTGTTGGTGGCGGTGGCGACGCTCGGGTCGAAACCGGCCAAGGGTCGAGGGGCTCCGGGGATCCGATAGCTGGACAGCGTCTGGCCGTTGTCCGTCGTCGTCAGTCCCCCGACAAGGTCCTTGCCGGTCGTGGCGTCCGTGCACTGCTTGTTGGGGATGTACGCCGTGCCGTCCGGGCTGATCTTGACGTGGCCGACCTGGAAGTAGCACGAGTTGGTCGTGTCGACGACACTCGGTTTCCATGTGATGCCGCCGTCGTGCGTGTAGGAGCACTCGTCAGGCAGGATGTTGATGGTGGGCTGCTGGCAGAAGTAGCTGACCTCGTCGCCGATGGCGTCGATGGGAGTCGGTGCGTGGAAAGGCCCCGTGCCGACCGTCGGGTGGTCGGGCGCGATCGGGCACGGCACCGTGGGTGTCCACGACGTACCGTCGTCTTGTGTGATGGACATGGCGCTGCAGGCGCCGTCGTCTCCCCCCGCGATCGTGGTTCCCGTCGCACTGTTGGTCGCGAGTATCGGGTCGGCGTTGAACTGCGAGTACGGCGATGAGACGTCCGCCCAGGTCACCGCGGTCGGGCTGGCCGAATCGTCAAAGCTGATCTTGTAGGTGCTGCGGAACGCCTGGTAAAGACCCGCGCCGGTCTTCCAGTTGATGCCGATCGTCGGCTCACCCGCGTTGTCAACGTCGCGAAAGCCCGCTACCGGGATCACGTCAAGATCCGCCGGCGCTGCCGAGTTGATGAACGCAGGCGTGCCGTAACCGAATCCGCCCGTGGCGGCGCTGGTGTCGAGGGACAGGTTCGTGCCGGCGAAAACAGTCATGACGCCGATGGCGACGAACGCAGCCTTGCGGGCGCGAGCGAACTGGGTACGGCGCATGAGGATGCTCCAGCTGGGTGGGGAGGCGGCCGGAGGAGCGTACGAATTCCGGACATAACGGGTCAAGGCAGGTTGGGCGCTGTGCCGTCACAGAATCGGACAGTGACGACGAGAGCGCCCGGGGAAAATCGGTTCGGAAGCAGTCGGGGCCTCGTCCTAGTGTCAAGGACTTGTGGGAGCCACCGAGTCGCCCGATGTCGCGGGGTCCCATGTCCAGGCACCGGATATCCAGCCGCCGTACATCCACGCCCGGGGACTGACGAAGAGGTTCGGCGCATTCACGGCTGTCGACTCGATCGACTTCGACGTCGGTGGCGGTGAGGCGTTCGGGTTCCTCGGCCCCAACGGTGCCGGCAAGAGCTCCACTATGCGCATGATCGGCGGGGTGTCGCCGGTCACGGCAGGCGAGCTGCGGGTGCTGGGGCGCGACCCCGCCGTCGACGGACCGATCATTCGCGCGCGGCTCGGCGTCGTGCCGCAGGAGGACACCCTCGACCTCGAGCTGACCGTGCTCGACAACCTTGTCATCTACGGCC
>JAVEEE010000036.1 GCA_030840615.1 Frankiaceae bacterium
CCCCGGTCCGCCGGGTCGAAGCTCGCCGCGGTGATGCGGCCGCGTCGGTCGAGCTCCGCGGTTCCGAGCAGAGACAGCTCGTCGCCGCTGCGGGATCGGGCCGCCACGCTGTAGCGGCCGCGTCGTAGCCGTGGTGGCGGCTGCGGACCGACGGTAGGCCCACGGTCCCACCGCATGACGGCGCGACCGTCGGGCCTGGCGACGATCTGGGCCTTCCGGTAGGTGACGGACTTCCCCCCCGCCAGGAGATGGAGCCGCAGCAGTCGCGGTGACGCGCCCGGGGCGAGGTGGACCCCGACCTCGGCTTCCATGTCGTCGTCGCTCCTCGTGACAACACCGATCGGGCGCTCGAGCATCTCGGCGAGCAGCGTGTGCCCGCGCTGACCGACATCGAGCGTGAGGTTGCCGTGGGTCTCGGTCAGGTAGGGGATCACGGTCGACGGGCGCGCGCCGACAACGGCGGGAGGTGGCGGCCGCCAGTCAGCGGTGCGCGGGCCCGGACGTGACTGCAGCCGCATCCCGAGCACGCCGAGACGCACGTGGATGTCCCACCGCCCGTCGGCCAGGGGCTGGCCGCCGGCTAGCGTGCCGGGCGCGATCCGCGCCGTCAGCGACATCGCGATGACGCGCTCGTCGCGCGCTCCGTCGACGTCACGCTCAGCGCGCGCTCCGGGAGGATCGCGCAGCTCGAAGGTGGGGGTGCCCGGCACCAGCCATTCCTCGTCGGTGGCCCGGTCGACAGCAGCTATCTCGAGGGAGACGGCCAGGACCTTCTCGGTGGTGTCGGGCCCCACCACGACCTCCGCCGGCAGCAGCCGTCGGTCCGACATCCACGTGCCGGCCTCGGTGCGGGTCAGCGTCAGCGGCGAGCCGTCGGCGTAGCGCAGCACGACGTACATATGAGCCGACCCGAGATAGGTATCCCAGATGAGGTCTGCGAGCCTAGCGTACACGTAGACGGCGGCGATGCGAAAGACCAGGTCCTCGAGGTGGTACATCCGCCCTAGGCTCACCGCTTTGGCCCGCGCCCGGTTCATCATGCCGAAGCGGTCGGCGTAGTCGAGCGGGAAGCGTTCGGCCATCAGCCGGCGAACCTCTTGCAGCAGCGTCACCTGGTAGTCCAGCGGCTGGTCGAACAACCGCCGGCGGGCGAAGCGGCCCAGCATCTCCTGGGTGAAGGCGCGCTCCAGCATCGCGTTGCGTTCGTCGCCCGGCTGCGTGTGCGCCTCGATGACGTCGAGCACTTCGCGCAGGTTGGCGTAGTAGCCGACCGGCTCGATCTGCTGGTAACCGGCGTTGGCCTCGTCCGGTCGGCTGATGTGGTGGTAGCAGGGATAGTCCGCGAGCACCGAGACGACCGATGCGAGGAAGTACGCCGTCACGACGAACACATGGTCCTCGAGCCGGCGCTTGCCCTCGGGGAAACGCAGACCGTGCTCGTCGAGGAAGGCTCGCCGGAACAGCTTGTGCGGGGTGAGGCTCGATAGCAGCGGAGCGGTCCGCAGCGTCGCGTTGTCGATGTTCTCGCGGAACAACGCTCGCGGCACGCCGCGCTGGTGACCGACCATCTTGCCGATGACGAGGTCGGAGTCGTTGCGCCGGGCGAACGCAATCATCCGCTCGAGTGCTTCGGGGCCTAGCCAGTCGTCGTGGTCGCAGAAGAACACGTAGTCGCCCTGGGCGGCGTCGATGCCGATGTTGCGCGGCCGGCCGGGCCAACCGGAGTTGGGTTCGTGAAACACCCGGACGTTCGGTGCTTCGGCAGCGAGTCGGTCGAGCCGCGCAGGCGTGTCGTCCGTCGACCCGTCGTCGACGAAGATCACCTCGTAACGGTCCGAGGGCAGGCTCTGCGAGAGCAGCGAGTCGATGCAGGGCTCGATGAACGGACCGGTGTTGAAGACGGGGACGATGACGGTGACGTCGACGGGCATCGCGACGAACCTACCGACGTGACAGCGAGATGGTGGGCAGGGGCGGGGTCGAACCGCCGACCTTCCGCTTTTCAGGCGGACGCTCGTACCAACTGAGCTACCTGCCCTCGATCGAGGACCCGGCCGATTCTACTGGTAGCTGTGGCACCCGCTGCCTGTGCCAGAATCGACGGCCTCGACCGGTTCTGTTTCCTAGGAGTTCGCGATCCCGCAACAACGTCGTGCTCTGCGCCTCAAGCAAGGCGTCAACGGCATTCTCCAGCGGGCGGTCGGCTACCAGCTCACCCGGGCGCCGCAGCCGGGAGACCCCCGTGCGAATGGCGCCGCGACCCCGGTCCGGACCCGCGGCGACCGGCTGGTCAAGGCGCCGGTCTTCCTCTTGTCGTCGGTGCGCTCGGGCTCCACGTTGCTGCGCGTGATCCTCGACACCCATTCACAGATCTGCGCACCGCACGAGCTGCACCTGCGGGTTCTCCGGGTCTCGATCGCGCAGGACTTCGGCGAGGTGTCGATGAAGCACCTCGGCCTCGACGAGCGCAAGCTCGAACACTTGCTGTGGGACCGCTTGCTGCATCGGGAGCTGACGGCGAGCGGCAAGCCGCTCATCGTCGACAAGACCCCCAACAACCTTTACATGTGGGAGCGACTCCCGAAGGCCTGGCCGGACGCGAAGTTCCTCTTCCTGTTCCGTCACCCGGCATCGATCGCAGACTCGCTGCTGCGGATCGAGAAGAACAAGGACCCCGACGCCGTCTACGCCAAGGTCAATCAGTACGTGAAGATGCAGGCCGCAGCGCGGGCGGCACTACCCGGACTGAGCGTCCGCTACGAGGACCTCGTGGCAGACCCGGAGCGGGTGACGACGGAGATCTGCGAGTTTCTCGGCGTCCCGTGGGAGAAGTCGATGCTCGACTACGGCTCTGTGAGCCACGGCCCCTACCGGCCGCGATTGGGCGACTGGAGCCCCAAGATCCGATCCGGTCAGATCGACGCCGACATCGAGGTGCCGTCCGACGACGAGATCCCGGCCGAGCTGCGCGACGCGTGCCGTGCCTGGGGCTACCTCAGCTGACGCAGCTTTTGTCCTAGCCGCAGCGCTGATCTCCGGCTGCGCTCCTTGACCCGTTTCGTGACTCCTTCGACGGACATGATGCGCGCCTGCGGATCGAGTCGCGCCGAGGCGAAGCGGCCCTGGCGGTCGATGCGTGCGACGCCGATGACGGCCGGGTCAGCCGTGGGCTTCGACCGAAGGGCCACGGCGTATCGCCCCCGCCGCACGGGTGCCCGGTCGGCAGCCTGGCCGCCCTCGCCCGGGTCGCAGACGAGTCGCCCCCCCGCGGCGGTTGCCTCGATCGTCGCGTCGTACGTTCCGACGGTTGCGGTGCCGCGCATCAGCACCAACGACACGGGCAGTACGGCGGCAGCCGGCGCCCCGTCAACCTGCACATCAGCGCTGAGTCGTCCTCCGGCGGTCCGCACGTTGTCGATGGGCCGGCTGGCAATCTCGCCCGCCACGGTGCGCGCACGCTGCCCGACATCGATGGTCAACGTGCGGGCAGTGTCCGTGAAGAAGGGGATCACCGGCGTCGGCAGCGGACCCACGACGACGGGGCGCGGGAGTGTGAGCGCGGCCCCCTTTCGTGGCACCGGCCGGGCGTCCGCCCCCGTGCCGAGCATGCCGATACGCACCACCACGTCCCACCGGCCGTTCTTGACGTCACCGCCGTAGGCCAGCTCCACCGGATCGATGGTGATCTCTCCGCGCAGCACGACGCGTCGGGCGAGCGGTCCACCTTTGCGTGCGCCACGAAGCTCGGGGGTAAGGCGGCCGTTGCCGAAGACCTGCTCGCGGGTGGCCCGGTTGATGGCGACGACCGTCGCGCGCGACTCGCGCAGCAGCTCGCGCGTCGTGAGCGGTCTGGTGTCGATCCCGGGAGGGACGAGCCGGGGGTCGACCTCCCAGGTGTCGTCGCCGCTTTCGGTGAGGAGCACCGGCGAACCGTCGATGATGAGCTCGCCCTCCAGATCGGCGAGCCAGCCGCTTCCGTCCCAGTGAAAGTCGTGCACGAAGGCCCGCGCCGACAGCTTCGCCTCGGCGTGGATGAGCTGCACGACGGCGTCCAGGTTGCCGTCTCGCACGGCTGCCGCTCGCGCGCGTGTCACGTAGCCGAAGCGCTCACCGAAGTCGGCGGGAAAGCGTTCGTTCATCAGCCGGCGGATCTCGGCGAAGCGATGCTCCTGATGCGCCACGGGCACCTTCAGGAACTTCTTGCGGCCCAACTTGGTGAGCATCTCCTGCCGGAACGGGCGTGACATCAGCTCGTCACGCAGGTCGCCCGGCTCGGTGTGCTGCTCGATGATGTCGAGCGTCTCCCGCACGTAGCCGTAGTAGGCCACCGGATCCATCACCTCGTGCGCCGCGTTGCCGCCATCGGGTCGCCGCGTGTGGTGGTAGCAGGCGTAGTCGGAGAGGACAGAGATCCGCTTCGCGAGCATGTAGGCCTTGACGACGAAGACGTGGTCCTCGAGACGTCGCTTTCCTTCGGGAAAACGCAACTCGTGCTCGTCCAGGAAGGAGCGCCGGAACAGCTTGTGCGGCGTCAGGCTCGACATCAGCCGCGTGTCCTGGAAGGTGGCCCGGTCGACATTGCGGCGGAACAGCTCCCGGGGTGCACCGCGCTGGTGGCCGACCATCTTGCCGATCACGATGTCAGCGTCGTTCTGGCGCGCGAACGCCGTCATGCGCTCCAGCGCCTCCGGCCCCAGCCAGTCGTCGTGGTCGCAGAAGTAGACGTAGTCGCCGAGGGCGTTGTCGATTCCCACGTTGCGGGGCCGTCCGGGCCAGCCGGAGTTGGGGATGTGAAACACCCGGACGTGCGGTTGCTCCGCCGCCAGCCGATCGAGCCGCGCGGGTGTCTCGTCCGTCGAGCCGTCGTCGACGAAGATCACTTCGTAGCGGTCGGGCGGAAGGCTCTGCTTGACCAGCGAGTCGATGCACGGCTCGATGAAGGGGCCGGTGTTGTAGACCGGAACCACCACGGTCACCTCGACGCCCACGCCGTCCAAAGTACCGGCCCGTCGCGAGCGACCCGGCGACGTCGTACGTGGACACTGTGTGTATGAGGCTTCCGGAGGACGTGCGCGACGTGAATGCAGCGGCGGTCGTGTGCGGCCGGGGTGCCGCGGCCGCGACGCGACTGGTCCGCGACACCCATGTCGCGATCGCTGCTCGCGCGTTCTCGCTGGCGGGTCCGGCGGCGCGGCCGGCGCATCGCATGCACGACGGCATCAGCACCGGTGTCTACGCCGCGGTCTCGGGGGGAGCCCGGCTCGCCGCCGCCGGAGTCGGTGTGATCGCGTCAGCCCGCGCTGCGACGACGCCCGGCCGCCGTCCCATCACCGACCGGCCGCGCGGCAACGTCGTCGTCGGCGCGATCAACGGCGCGTGGGGTGACCACCTGGAGCAGTGGGCGAACCCACTGGCACTCCCGATGACGCTACGGGCCGGTGGGGCCGACGTCACGATCGACCGGGGTGGCCTCGCTGCGGCGTTTCCGGCCGCGACCGGCGACCTCGTGCTGTTTGTGCACGGCCTGTGCGAGACCGACGTGTCCTGGCGGTTGAGCGCGCTCGACCACCACGGTGACCCGCGTTCGACCCACGGCTCGCGGCTCGCCGAGCGCCATGGCGTGACGCCGCTCTATCTCCGCTACAACACCGGTCGCCACATCTGTGACAACGGCGCCGACCTGGCTGCCCTGCTGCCGGATGTCGTAGCCCGTTGGCCGGTTCCGGTCACCCGGCTCACCCTCGTCGGGCACTCGATGGGAGGCCTCGTCATCAGGGCGGCCTGCCACATCGGCGAGTCCACCGACGCGCCCTGGGTGGTCCTGGTGCGCCGCATCGTCTACCTCGGCTCGCCCCACCTGGGCGCTCCGCTCGAGGTCGCCGTCCGCGCCGCCGGGGCCGCCCTGCGTCGGCTGCCCGAGACCAGGCCGCTCGCCAACGCGCTGGCGAGCCGCAGCGTCGGCATCAAGGACCTGCGCTTCGGCGACATCACCGCCGACGACTGGGCCGACGTCACCGATCTCGACGGGTGGCGGGCGGAGCCGACCGAGTGCACACCGCTGCTTGCCACGGCCGACCACTACTACGTCGGCGCCACGATCGGCCGCCGCAACGACACGGTGGCCGCCCGGGTGATCGGTGACGCGTTGGTCCCATGGTCGAGCGCGTCGGGCTCCGGCCGGCGGCGTCGTCTTGCTCTCGACATCGACCGCGGTCGGCACCTCGGCGGCCTGCACCACTTCGACCTGCTCAACCACCCGCGCGTCTACGCGGTGCTCGAGGAGTGGCTCGCGGACTGAAACGGCCGCCGCGAAGCCGCTTCCCTCATGACCGTTCGGTCGTTACCTTGGCGAGCACCTCATGGGGTGGGGACAACGGGTCGAGGACGCGGGGGCGGGATGCGACGGCTGGCCGGCTGGGCGGCTGCACTTGTCGTGGCAGCGACTGCTGTCACCGCTTCCGGCGCGAGCACGACGTGGACCCACGGATACGACGTGTCCTGGCCGCAGTGTCACGGCGCCGCCGCCCACCACCTGCCCACCGGGTCGCCGCGGTTCGTGATCCTCGGCCTCACCCACGGTGCAGGGCACACCGCCAACCCATGCCTGTCGTCGCAGCTGGCCTGGGCCCGGCAGCGCGGTAGCGCGGTCGGCGCCTACCTCGTGCCGAGCTACCCGACCGCGCGGCAGCGCCAGGCCGCGGCGACTGGCGCTTACGGAACCTGTACGACGCTGCGCTGCCGGCTGCACAACGACGGCGCTGCGCAGGCGGCCGATGCTGTCGGCGTCATGACGCGGGTCGGGTTGCCGGTGCCGATGGTCTGGGTCGACGTCGAGTTCCGGTCCAACCCGGCATGGTCCGGCAAGCACGCCCGCAACCGTTCCGTCCTCGAAGGCGTCCTGCGCGGGCTGAACGACGCCGGCATCCGTTACGGCGTCTACACCACGTCGTACATGTGGGCGCACATCGCGGGAAGCTGGCGTCTCGACGTGCCGAACTGGCTTCCGTCAGGCAACGGGAGCTCGGCGACAGCCAAGTCGCGCTGCCGGACGACCGGCACCGGCGGGCGGACCTGGCTGGCGCAGTACACCCGCGAGTGGGACGAAAACCTCACCTGCCCGGTGATGGACGCCGCCGCCGGGAGTCCCGGACCGCTCTGGCGCTACCGCAACACCGCGCTGCAGCTCGGGTCGAGCGGCGCCGCGGTCACCGCACTCCAACACAGGCTGCGCCTGGGTGAGACCGGCCAGTACGACGCGCCGACCGCCCTCGCGGTCGTGCGCTTTCAGCGCTCGGCCGGCCTGCCGATGACGGGAACGATCGACGGCGATGACTGGCGGGCCTTGGGTGCGTTCCGCCGGGTCGGCGGGCATCCATTCCTGCTCAGCCGGATGACGACGCGCTGACAGTTGAGCGGTCCTGACGGGATTTGAACCCGCGACCTCCGCCTTGACAGGGCGGCGAGCACTCCACGCTGCTCCACAGGACCTCGGTGAGGTCGTGCCCCCAACGGGGTTCGAACCCGTGCTACCGCCTTGAAAGGGCGGCGTCCTAGGCCACTAGACGATGGGGGCGGCGCGGCGCGGCGCCCTTCAGCGTCCGGCCGTCGGGGACCGCGCCAGTCTAGGGGACGATTCATGATCGTCGCCATCGCATCCCGAGGGGGCTCGACATGACGCTCGACGAGGTCAGGTACGAAGGCCGCGGCTCCGTGGTCGTCGTGACCATCGACCGCCGGCATCGACGCAACGCCATCGACGGGCGGACGGCGGATGCACTCGTTGCAGCGCTGGACCGGTTCGAGGCAGACGACGACGCGCGGGTGATGGTGCTCACCGGCGCCGGCGAGGCGTTCTGCGCGGGCGCTGACCTCACCGCGATCGCGTCGCTCGCGCCGCGCGCGGACGGCCCGGATGGCCCGCTCGGCTTCACCCGCCGCGTCGCGGCCAAGCCGACGATCGCCGCGGTCGACGGTTGGGCCGTCGCCGGCGGTCTCGAGCTGGCGCTGTGGTGCGACCTGCGAATCGCGTCGCCGCGCTCGACGTTCGGCTGTTTCGAGCGGCGCTGGGGTGTCCCGTTGATCGACGGCGGCACGTGGCGACTGCCCCGCGTCGTGGGTCTCGGCCGGGCGCTCGACCTCATCCTCACCGGGCGGGCCGTGAGCGCCGAGGAGGCTCGCGACATCGGTCTCGTCACGACCGTCGTCGACGATCCGGTCGAGCATGCCGTGGAGCTCGGCGAGCGGCTGGCGGTGTTTCCGCAGCCGACGATGTTGTCGGATCGCGCCTCGGTCTACGCGGGCTGGGGGCTGCCGCTGGCAGAGGCGCTGGCGGTGGAGATGCGCTTCGGTCTCGCCGTCGTCGAGGACGGCAGGGCGGGTGCGGAGCGGTTCGCCGCCGGTGAGGGCCGCGGCGGCGCCGGCACCTGACGGGTCTAGCCCCCGGACTGGTTTTCCTGTCCGGCGTAGCTCTCCACCCAGCCCGGTGGCACCCCGAGCGGGGCCGTAGCTGCTTCGACGCGCACCCGCGGCAGCGCTTCCGGGTAGCGCTCGAGCAGGAACGCGAGCAGGTGCTCGCGCACCGCGCAGCGCAGGTCCCACGAGCTGGCGGCGTCGGCTGCGCTCATCAGGATGCGCAGCTGGACCCCCTGGGATGTGAGGTCGGTGACCTGAAGCGTCCACTCGCGGTGGTCCCAGAGCTCGCAGC
>JAVEEE010000038.1 GCA_030840615.1 Frankiaceae bacterium
ACCGGCGTGGGAACGAGGGCTCGAGGACACCTGGAAGCTCGACCCCGGCGAGACCGTCGAGGTAGCTGCCAAGTTCACCGACCACACCGGCATCTTCATGATCCACTGCCACATGCTCGACCACGAGGACCACGGGTTGATGGCGCAGTTCAAAGTCGTGCGCCCGGCGCGGACGGGCTCCGCCGCCCGGACGTCGGTGCTCCGGGCGTTGTTCAGCCCGAGCTCGCGCAGCACCTCGATGCAGGCCGTTGCCGCGTTGACAGCAGTGTTCGGCGGGTTGTCGAAACGCCCGGCTGTGTCGATGCCGAGCTCGCGGAAGTTCATGTGCGGACCGCGCAAGGCCCACCGCGCCCGGCGAGCAGCCCGGCTGCGTGCGGCAGCGTTGCTGGCGTAGGAGTTTCACTCCGCGGTCATCCGCCGTTCCTTCGCCGGACGTCCGAGTCACCAACCGGCGCCCCTAATGTCCGGACTGCCCGCGTCCAGCCGGCCGCGATCGCGACAGCCGGAGGTCACCCTTGAGACACCGTCCCGCACGCATCCGCACCGCTGCAACCGCAGGCATCGCGGTGGCCGTGGCCCTGCTTTCCTTCGCGCCCGGGGTGGCCTCCGCCGGACTCGCGGGGCCGGACAACGGCGCGTTGACTCTCGCCGTCTTCGGCGACGCGCCCTACGGCACGTCGCCGACCGACACGGCGCAGTTCGACGCGACACCGAGGTTCGTCGACAGTGTCAATGCAGATCCCGATGTCAGCGGAATCGTCCATGTCGGCGACATCCATTCCGGCAAGCAGTTCTGCACGCAGCCATACGACCGGTCAGTCCTCGACCTCTGGACCCGATTCCTGGACCCGCTCGTCTACACGCCCGGCGACAACGAGTGGGCCGACTGCCACAAGCAGGCTGAGGGTGGTGGCACCTACAACCCCGCAACCGGGCAGATCGACTACGCCACCGACGCCGAGGGCCAGCCCATCGACTACGCCGTCGGCAACCCGGATGCCAACCTTGCCCTGGTCCGGTCGATGTTCTTCGCCCAGCCCGGCCGCACCCTCGGCCGGCACTCGATGCCGGTGCTCTCCCAGGCAACGGTCCACGACGCCGCTCACCCGAGTGACCCGAAGTACGTGGAAAACGTCCTGTGGGAGCGGCGCGGCATCGTCTTCGTCACGCTGAACATCCCCGGCGGATCGAACAACGACGCGGACGTCTGGTACGGCGCGCCCACGGCGAGTGCGGAGCAGGCGCAGGAGCAGCACGACCGCACCGGAGCCGACCTCCGCTGGTTGGACCGCGCGTTCGCGACCGCGCAGGCCGACGAGGCGCGCAGCGTCGTCGTGATCGAGCAGGCCGACATGTGGGACCTCGACGGCAAAGCCGTCAGTCATCTGACCAACTACGACCCGTTCGTGCAAAGCCTCGCCGACCACGCCGCCGCGTTCGGCCGTCCGGTCCTTCTGTTCAACGGCGACTCCCACGCGTTCCGGTCGGACAACCCGCTGCAGGCCACGGCGCCGTGCTTCGCGGAGAACACCACCCCGGCCACCTGCTCGGATTGGGCCAACCACACCGCGGCCGACGGACAGGGCTTCGACGTGCCCAACTTCCACCGGGTCACCGTGCACGGCAGCACCTCGCCGATGGAGTGGCTCAAGCTGACTATCTCCAGCGACGGACACCTGCCGAGCAGTGCCGACGGCTTCGGTCCGTTCTCCTGGCAACGCATGGCGCAGTAAATCCTGGCGGCCCGGCTGACAGGATCGGGCAATGCCAACAACCGAACGCGATCGCCAGCTCGTCACGACCGCTGACGGCCGGTCGGTGTGCTTCGCCGAGTGGGGCGACCCGGCGGGGTTTCCCGTCGTCCTCATGCACGGCACTCCCGGCGGTCGCTACAACCGACCCCCGGACGAGCACGCCGTCGCCGGCGCGGGGGTGCGCCTCGTCACCTACGACCGGCCCGGTTACGGCAGGTCGGATCGGCTGCCCGGACGGGTCGTCGTCGACTGTGTGGCAGACGTCACGGCGATCGTCGACCACCTGGGCTTGGACCGTTTCGCGGTCACCGGCTCCTCGGGCGGCGGACCGCATGTGCTCGCCGCCGCAGCTCACGGTGGTGGCCGCGTGGTCCGGGCGCGCTGCAACGTCGGGCTCGCGCCATACGACGCCGACGGGCTCGACTATTACGCCGGCATGGACCCGATGAACGTCGAGGAGTTCGGCTGGGCGCTGGACGGCGAGCAGCGGCTGGTGCCCGAGGTGGAGCGGCTGCTCGACGAGATGCGCGAGCGCATGGCGGCGGATGCGACGAAGTTCATCAGCGACGACTGGAAGCTCGACGAGGCCGACCGCGCAGTGATGGCCGACCCGCGGATCGTCGAGCAGAACCGTGTCATCGGCGCCGAGCTGGTCGAGTGCGGCCAGTGGGGCTGGGTTGACGACGACATCGCGTTTGTCAAGCCGTGGGGCTTCGACCTTGGCGACATCGTGGCCCCGGTGCAGGTCTGTTACGGGCTCAAGGACGTGCTCGTCCCGCCCGGACACGGGGAGTGGCTGGCGCGGCACATTCCCCAAGCAGAGGTCGTCGTCAACGACGCATCGGGGCACCTCACCAGACCCGATGAAGTCGGCGCGATCATGCACTGGCTCGTGTCGGGGAAGCAGCCCGCGTGACCGAGGAGCTCAACGTGCTGGGCGGTCCGCTGGAGCCATGCGGCCTCGACCCGGTGACGGGCTTCTATCGTGATGGGTGCTGCAGCAGCGGGCCCGAGGACGTCGGCAGTCACACGATCTGCGCCGTGGTCACGCGCGAGTTCCTCGAACATCAGGTCCGCGTCGGCAACGACCTCGTGACACCGCGACCGGAGTACGGCTTCGTCGGGCTCTCGCCCGGTGACCGCTGGTGTGTGGTCGCGGCGCGGTGGGCGCAGGCCTACAACGACGGGGTGGCGCCGCCGGTCGTGCTCGCGTCGACGAATGCCCTCGCGACGACGATCGTGCCGCTGGAGGTGCTTGAGCGCTTCGCCGCCGACGTGCCGTCAGACCCCGGTTCGCTGACCTGAGGAACGCGTCCACAAGCCGTGACCGCCCTTGCCGAAGCCTCGTTTCGTCCGGATAGTGAGTCGCATGGACGCCGTCCTGACCGCGGGCCTGCTCGGCGTGGCTATGGCGACGCTCGGCGTGCTCGCGACCGCATTGTTCCGCCTCGACGCGAAGATGGAGACCGGGTTCGCGCGGTTCGACGCGAAGATGGAGACCGGGTTCGCGCGGTTCGACGCGAAGATGGAGACCGGGTTCGCGCGGTCCGACGCGAAGATGGAGGCCGGGTTCGCGCGGTCCGACGCGAAGATCGACAGCCTCGCAGCGCGCTTTGACGTTCGCTTCGACCGGGTCGACGAGCGGCTGTCAGCCCTTGAGGTCGGGCTGGCCCAGCATCTGGAGCAGCACCGCTGATCCGACTGCGCAGCGGTGAGTGAACGCGCCACCCCGTTAGCGGAAGTGCAGCGTCCGGCCGCACCCGGCGAGGGTGACGTCGAGCGGTCCGTCGGTCGTGACGTGCAGGTCGACGTGACAGCCGACCCGCGCGCGGCTGACGTCGAGCGTGAGTGAGCGGATGTTGGTCGCGGTGAGGGTGATCGTGTCCTTGCGCGGCGTCCGTGACGGTTTGGCCCACGTCTGCTTGACCTCTAGATACGGAAGGACGGGGAACGCCGCGCCGCCGGTTTCCACGCCACCCCCGGGTTGCGGTCCGCTGGGCGTCGGATCAACGACCCCGAAGCCGCTCGAGGTTGCGTCGACCGTGCCCGTGCTGCCGCAGCCCGGCTGCGTGTTGCCGCGACAGGTGTCGCCGTGCGTGCGCAGTCTCAGGTGGGACAGCCAGTAGGCATGGTCGGCGACGAGTCCCCACTGCGGGAAGTCGCCGGTCGAGCGGACGAGCCCGTCGAGGGTGTCCTCGCCGTAGACATAGGTGACGTGCGCCGGGTCCGGGTCGACGCGCGTCGTGCCCAGGAATGCGGCCGCCAGCGAGTAGTCGTCGTTGACCGCCGGCGTCAGGTGCTCGCCGGGAAAGGCGAGGTAGTCATAGCGATAACCGAGTTTCTGCAGCGCCAGGACATTGAGCTCCGAGTAGGGGTTGAGCTCGTCTACCGGTACGACGTCCCACACCATGATCGGGATGTTGCGCAGCGAGGCGAGCTCGTCGCTCTGCGGGACGGCGGACACCGGTGTCCCCGGGCTGCCGACGATGGCGACCGCGCGGGAGAACAGATCCGGAAACTGCTCGGCGAGCTTGAACGTGCCGAGGCCGCCGAGGGAGTAGCCGGAGATCGTCCGCCACGTCGGATCGAGGGGGTAGTGCCGCGCGACATCCGCCCACACCTCGAACACATCTGCGGCGGCGAGCCCGATGTAGGAGCTGCCGGGGTCACGGGCCTGCGGCGTCGCGACAACGGAACCAGTGCCGCGGTCACCGAACTGCGCAGCGTTCTGCGATCCGAGGAACTCGTTGTAGTTGGCGGCGTTGGCGTGCAGGAGCAGCGTCATGCCGTACCCCGTCTGTGCCGTCCCTGTCCGGGACGGTGTCTTCCTCGGCACGTAGAGGGCGTAGGGCTGCAGCCGGCCCTGGTATTGGCAGCCGTAGTCGCCGCCGTAACAGCTCGAGCCGTAGCGGGTGCCCTGCTGCGGCTCGAAGTGGCTGGCGAGGATGCGGTCGAAGTTGCCGTGCCGAGGGACATTGCTGTTGTCGGTGACGTGGTGCGCGAGCTTGCCGAAGTCGACGTCGGTGTGCAACGGCGTGAGGTCGCCGTTCGCGAGCGCGGTTCCTTGGTCGCGGTCGCGCCACCAGGTCGTGTTGCCGGCCGTCTGCTCGGCGATGGCGGCGCCGAACTGTGGTGTCGGCTCGTGGAGGCGAAACGCCGCGTTGAAGAACGCCGACGGGTGTTGCGTGACGCCGGCGCCCCCAGGTGTGGAGGCGGTCGCATGGCCGCCCGGCACGAGATAGCGGTCATGTCGGGCGTCCCACAACCCGACCGCGGCGGCGAACCGAACAGTGCGGTGACCAGGGTTCCAGGCACGCTTCGGAAGCAGGAGAGTGATCTGTCGCCGCAGACTGTCGACGTGTACGGGTAGTGGGCGACCGACGGCGTGCTGGGAGGTCGCCGATCGGACGTTGCCGACCATCCGGCCGCGGCTCGGGTGCACAGTGAGGAACTCGTCGGCCGGCGCGACGGTATTGGCGCCGAACGGGAACGGGTGCACATCGCCGGCGCGACCGCCCAGCGCGACCGAGATGCCGACGTGCGGCTGGCCGGTGAGCGTGTTGAGCGTGAACCTGAACGCGGTCGCGTGG
>JAVEEE010000341.1 GCA_030840615.1 Frankiaceae bacterium
CTGCGCCCCGTCGACGGTGGGTGCGGCGCTCTTCCACGTCTTGCCGCCGTCCGTCGTCACCGACATCGCGGCGTTGGTGTATTCCTCCCAGGCGTAGTTGCTGTTGTTGGGATCGACCGCCGCGTAGAAGGCATCACCGCCGAACGTCATGTACTGCTTGCCGGACGGCGTCATCTTGGCGTGACCGTTGTCCTGCAAGCCATACCAGAGCGTGCCGTCCCTGGCGACCGCGACGTCGTAGGGCAGCAGTGTGTGGAAGCCGTCGTTGCTGCCACGGCCCCACTTCTTGTTGCTGAGCGCGCCACCGGCGGCGACGTGCTGCACATAGGTGCCCCCGTCGTTGCCGACGACCAGACTCACGCCGCCCTTGCCGTCCGGGATCCAGACCGCGTCATGCTGGTCGGGGTGGGTCGTCTTGTCCCCCGCGGCTGTGCCGGTGGTCGGACATGCGGGCAGGCCGCTGCTCAGCATCAGGCAGGTGTTGCCGCTGTAGTAGGGCCCGACAACGTGGTAGCTGACCGGGCTGGCAACCTCGGTCTGGTTCTGCGGGAGGTCGAGCCGGTTGGTCCACACCTCTTCGAGCCCGAACGCGAGCCGCGTCGGCACCCCGTTGGCGTCCTGCTGGGTGGGGTCGGGCTTGACCCATTCGTTGTACCAAGCCTGGACGCCGGGCGCGTAGAACGTCGCCTGCCCGGTGCCGACGAGAGCCGAGTTGGTCAGCGGCGACTCCGACACCTCCGCGTCGTCGGCCAGCCGCGTCCAGCTCGCGCCGAAGTCGTCGGAGTAGTAGATGCCGGACAGGCTGGTGTTGTTGGGCAGGCCGGCTCCCGGGTCCTCCGGCGCGTCGATGACGGGTACGCCGCCGTTGAACAGCACCGCGTCCTCGACGATCGCGTAGACGGTCTCGTGGTTCTGCTTCGGCCCGACGGCGACGCCGAGCTCGGTGCGGCCGATGCGAACTTGCGGGGCGAAGCCGACCGGACTGAGACCGTCACCGCTGACATCGAGCTTCTTGAAGGTCCCGGGCCGGCCGGTGGACGACCGGTAGAGCCCGTTGCCGGGTGCCTCCTTCTTGCCGTTGGGGTACGTCGCTTGCGAGCCGGCCCGGAAACCGACCGCGGCAAGCACCGCCCCGCCTTTGGAATGGGTCGAGCCACCTGGCGCGCGGACGACGACGTCGGTCACGAAGTTCGCCAGCTCGCACGCGCCGAAGCCGGCGTTGCCCGCGCAGGCCTTCGACGTCGGCAGCGCGACGTTGGTGTAGGTGTGGCCGGCGTCGGTCGAGCGGAACAGCCCGTGCGAGGTCGCGACGTAGACGTTGCGCGGCGTGGCCGGGTCGACCGCGATCTGGAACGTCTGCAGACCGTCGCGGATGCCCTTCGCGTGGTGCCAGGACTTGCCGAGGTCGTCGGTCCAGTAGGCGCCGAGACCGGAGTAGGTGTCGCCGCCCATCAACGGCTCCCCGCCGGAGGTGACCAGAGTGCCGCCACGCGCCGGCGTCCACGCGACCGCGCCGACGAACTGCGTCGGCAACCGGTCGCTCACCGATCGCCAGCTCTGCCCGCGGTTGGACGACATCCACACGCCCCCGGTGCCGACACTCGCGAACAGCCGGTCGTGCTCCTTGTCGTAGTCGAGGCTGTCGACCCGACCGGCCAGGTCGGCCAGGCCCTCGCCGTTGACCTCGCCGTAGCGCGGGTCGTCCGCGATCAGCGGCGTCGTACCGAGCGGCCTCCACCGGCCGTCCGCGCCGGCGACTGCTGCGCTGCGGAGCATCGCGGAGCGCGCGGCGACCGCGGCGCGCTGCGCGCCGGCCGGGGGGCGGGTGAGCGGCGCGAGTTTCGCGGTCGCGCTCTGCTGCGCCATCGCGAGCACGTCACCCTGGCTCTCCGGGTGGCTGCGGTTGAGGCACAACCCGGTCGGGGTGTCGCCGGCCGCGCCGTCGAGGGCCCGGCTCAGCGCGACGCCCGTGTCGCCCGCTGCGAGTCGGGCAGCGCTTTCGCGCTCAGCGGAGGACCGGCCGGCCGGCGCATAGCCGGGTGGGCAGGCGGCGGCGGCTTCCGCGGCCGAGCCACTCCGCGCCGTCGGCGTCCCCGTCGCGAGCGCGGCGGCGACCAGACCGGTTGCGGCGAGGAGCGACAACCAGCGAGCGCGACGACGGCGGCGCGCGGCACGAGCCATGAATTCTCCCAACGACGGACAAACCAGACAGAAGTATTCAGCGGCGGCGGCCGGTCTCCTGCCATCCCCGCTCGGATCGCCCGTGAGCCTGGAGGAAGGTGGCTCCGGTCCGGAGACGGCTCGCGACCGCTAGCCCGCGGTCAGGGCGTCCGTGAGCAGGCTGACGATGGCCTCGAGCTGCACGTCGATGGTCGAGACCTCCTCGTCCGACCCGTCCAACGCCCGCGCCGCCAGCCCCGACTTCGCGTCGATCAGCTCGGCGACGCGGGTGTCGATCGTCTGTGCCGCGAGGATCCGCCAGGCCGTCACCGGCTGGTCCTGGCCGATGCGGTGCACCCGGTCGATCGCCTGTGTCTGCTCCGCCGCGGTCCACGACAGCTCGGCCAGCACCACGTTGGACGCGACCTGCAGGTTGATGCCGACGCCGGCCGCGGTCAGCGAGCACACGATCACCTGCACGTCGTCATCGCCGACGAAGGCGTCGACATTCTTCTGCCGCACCCGCGACGTCTGGTCACCGCGGATCGACGCGAACCCGATCCCGCGCCGCTCGAAGACCGCTGACGCCGCGTCCATCACGTCGATGTGCTTGGCGAAGAACACGACCTTGCCGGCGCTGCGGCACAGCTGCGCGGTGTAGTCCGCCGCCAGCTCCGCCTTCGCCGTACCGATGCGGCGCATCATGCTGAACACGTTTTCGCCGGTGCTCTCGCCGTTCTCGTCGCTCTCGCGCAGCTCCCGGGCCGCGACCTGCCGCACCAGCCCCACGTCGATCCCGACCACCGGCGTGCGGTCCTTGCGGGCCGCGAGCGCGCTCTCGTAACGCTTGACCAACCGCTTCACGAGTCGCCGCTCTGCATCGCGGATCGACGTGGCCAGCGGGCCGTCGAGCTCCACCGGCATGTCGGCGATCCGGCGGGCCGGGATGTCGCGGGCGACGTCCACCTTGCGCCGGCGGACGATCCCGAGGTCGATGACGCTCTGCCGCGCGGCCGGGTAGAAGTCCGGGTCGAGCGGTGTCATCCCGCTCTCGTCGAGCTTCGCCATCAGCTCGGGCCCCGGCTCTGACGCATCGATCCAGCCGAGGAACTCCCAGATGGCAAGGAAGTCCTCGATGTCGTTGATCAGCGGCGTACCCGTCAGCGCCATCAGCAGCGGCCGCACCGTCCGCGCCCGGATCCGCCGCGACAGCTCGAGGACGTTCCGGGACCGCAGCGATGTCTTGTTCTTGATGAAGTGCGCCTCGTCGACGACCATCCCGCGAAACCCGAACGTGCCGAGCCAGTCGACGTGCCGGTCGAGGATGTCGTAGTTCACGACCACGATGCCCGAGTGCGCGTCGACATCGTCGCCGTCGCCGTGCACGACTGTCGCCCGGTGCGTCCGCGACCACATCGCCGCCTCACGCGCCCAGTTGGTCTTGACGACGTTCGGTACGACGACCAGCAGCGGGTAGGACTTCGTGACCTGTGCAGCGACCAGCGCCGCCGCAGTCTTGCCGAGGCCGGGCTCGTCGGCGAGCAAGAAGGTCCGGTGCCCGGCGGCCGCAGCGGCGACGACCTGCGCCTGGTGCGGCATCAGCTCCAGCCCTGGCGCGATGTGCGCGCGCACCTCGGACGGGTCCGGCATCGCCATGCACGACGAGACGCCACCCGACGCGGTCTCGAACGCCCGGAGCAGTGGGTTGAGAAGCTCCCAACCGGCGAGCACCCGGGCTCGCGGCGCCGACGACGTCGGCGCGGCGGAGTAGTCCGGTGCGAGGAACGGGTTGGCCAGCTGCCGGGACACCACCGACTGCGGGATCACCCGCCGCTCCTCACGCCCCGGACGCGACTCGCCCGGCCCCGACTCCTCGGTCGCCGTTTCGGCGGCGGGCTGCGGCACGTCGATCCCTGCTTCGGTCCCGAGCTCCCGCAGGATCCGCCCGGTCTCGGGCAGGATCTCGGACTCGCCGGCCAGCAGCGACAACAGGGAGGCGTGCCCGGCCGCCGTCCGCACCAGCGCGGTGGCGAGCCCCTCGATCCGCTTCAGCTCCGCGGACCGCTTCGGCTCGCGCAGGTCGCCCTTCTCCACCCGCTCGCGCAGCTGCCGGACCAGCAGGGCCACCGCCTGATAGGTCGCTCGCGTGATCGGCGTGACCCGGCGCCGCTGCATGGCCACCTCGACATCGCGGGCCGCTCTGGCGAGCACCGCGATCGGATCGGCCGGCTGAGGCCGCCGCGTCTGCGGCACTCGCCGTGGGGGGCGCGCGGGGCGACCACCACGAGACGGGCGCCGAGCCGGAGGCGGGACCACTCTTTCCCCCACTACGTCGAAAGCCACGGCCGCGAACGGCCGATCCCGCGGCGACTCATGGCGGTGCCATCCGCCGCTCGCACGTTGCAGGCGACCAGTCGACGGGTCGGGCCCGGCCTCGCGCCGGGTCGATACGTCCTCGTCGACGGCTGAGATGAGCGGCCGCCACGCGCCTCGGGACAGCCCCACTCTAGGCCAGTAGGACGATGTCGGCATGACCGAGTTCACGACGGTGACCTATGACGTGCGAGATGCCAAGGCCTACCTCACCCTCAACCGGCCGGACCGGCTCAACGCGATCAACGACGAGATGCCCGGCGAGATCCGCGCCGCGGTCGAGCGGGCCAACGCGGACGACCACGTGCGGGTCATCGTCGTACAGGGTGCGGGACGGGCGTTCTGCGCCGGCTACGACCTCAAGCAGTTCGCGGAGGGCGACGTCGGTGAACGCTGGAAGTCGCACGGCCCCGTGTGGGACCCGGTCCGCGACTACCGGGAGATGCGCCGCAACACCGACGACTTCTTCATGCTGTGGCGGTCGCTGAAGCCGACCATCGCCAAAGTGCAGGGTCACGCGGTCGCCGGCGGGAGCGACATCGCGCTGTCGTGCGACCTGGTGGTCATGGCCGACGACGCGCGCATCGGCTACCCGCCGGCGCGGGTGTGGGGTTGCCCGACGACCGCGATGTGGGTCTACCGAATCGGCGCGGAACGCGCGAAGCGGATGCTGCTCACCGGCGACACGATCGATGGCGCGACCGCAGCGGCATGGGGGCTCGTGGTCGAGTCGGTGCCGCCGGCCGAGCTGGAGCACGCTGTCGAGCGGCTCGCCGACCGGATCGCCGGTGTGCCGATCAACCAGCTCGTCATGCAGAAGTTGATGATCAACCAGGCCTACGACAACATGGGGCTGCAGGGGACGCAGCTGCTCGCGACGTTGTTCGACGGCATCGCCCGGCACACGCCGGAAGGGCACTGGTTCAAGGCGCTCGCCGAGGCCGAGGGGTTCCACGCCGCGGTCGAGTGGCGCGACTCCGGCCGGCCGATCCCCGACGGCGGCCGCCAATCCGGTTCACCCCAGGACCGTCGGGTAGGCGAACCAGGAGAGAGAGGTGCATGACGATGGAGCTCGATCTGCTGGATCTCTACCGCCGCGGCAGTGAATGGACCGGCGAGAAGGTCGCCGGCGTCACAGATCTCGAGGGACCGACGCCGTGCTCGGAGTGGAAGATGCGTGACCTGCTCAACCACATGCTCGAGACGCAGCGCTACTTCGCCAACGCCGGGCGTGGCGAGAGCGCGTCACCTCCCGGCCCCACCCCGCCGGACATCGTGAGCGACAAGCCCGCCGACGACTTCACGCAGGCTCGCTCCGATGTCATCAGCGTCTACAGCGCTGACGGCGTCATCGAGAAGACCTTGCCCGCACTCGGCATCGCCTTCGCCGACTCGCTCATCCACGGCTGGGACGTCGCCCGGGCCACCGGCCAGGACGCGACGATGCCCGACGGGCTCGCGCAAGCGGCTTACACGACGATCCACGGCCGCTTCACCGACGAGCAGCGACAGCACATCTTCGCCCCCGAGGTGCCCGTCGCCGACGACGCGACGCCGCAGCAGAAGCTGCTCGGCTACACCGGGCGCACCCCGGACTAGAGGCTGGGCGAGAACTGGACTCGAGGCTGGGCTCGAAGGTCCGCATGGGACGCTGCACTGTCGACGTAGGCGACCCGGAAGGACACCGATGCCCGAAGCCGTCGTCATCGGCGCAGGACCGGGTGGGCTGGCGGCCGCGGCCATGTTGCAGCACGTCGGCGTCGACGCGTGCGTGGTCGACCGAGCCGACGCGGTCGGTGCCAGCTGGCGGGGGCACTACGAGCGCCTGCACCTGCACACGGTCCGCTGGCTGTCGCACCTGCCCGGCTTTCACATCCCCAAGCGCTACGGCAAGTGGGTGGCCCGCGACGACGTCGTCCGCTACCTCGAGTCCTACGCCTCCCACCATCGCCTCGACGTCCGCCTCAACACCGCCGTCACGCGCATCGACCGCGACGGCGACCGCTGGGTCCTGCGCACGGCCGCCGGCGACATCAACGCGGGCTACGTCGTCGTCGCCACCGGACACAACCACACCCCCGCGCTGCCCGACTGGCCCGGCGCCGACGGCTTCACCGGCGAGCTCCTGCACGCCAGCCGCTATCGCAACGCCACGCCCTACGCCGGCAAGTCGGTCCTCGTCGTCGGCTCCGGCAACACCGGCGCCGAGATCGCCGTCGACCTCATCGAATCGGGCGCCCGCGAGGTCAACATCGCGATCCGCACCCCGCCGCACATCGTCCTGCGCGAAAACCACGGCATCCCGTCACTCGCCCTCGGCGTACTGTTCCGCCACCTTCCACCGCGCGTCTTCGACCCGGTTGCCGCCGTCATGCGCAAGGTCGACATCGGTGACCTCGCGCCCTACGGGCTGCCCACCCCGAGCGACGGTCTCTACGAACGCATCCTTCTCGACGACGCGATCCCGCTCGTCGACGTCGGCTTCATCGACGCACTAAAGAAAGGAAAGGTCACCGTCGTCGGAGCGGTCGAGGGGTTCGACGGCGCTGACGTGCTCCTCGCCGACGGCACCCGCCTTCGGCCCGACGCGGTCGTCGCCGCGACCGGCTACCGCCGCGGCCTCGACCCGCTCGTCGGCCACCTCGGCGTTCTCGGCCCCGACGGCCGGCCGACGGTGCGCGGCGGCGACGTGCACCCGCAGGCCCCGAGGCTGTGGTTCACCGGCTACACCAACCCGATCAGCGGCATGTTCCGCGAGCTCGGCATCGACGCGAAGCGGATCGCGCGTGCCGTGGTCCGCGAGCGGGCCCGAGCCGGCGACGCCAGCGTCGCGCCCGTCCTCGACGCGCTGCGCGTCACGATGCCGGCGCTCGTGCCCGGCAAGGAACCCCTGCGCTCCTGACGAGGGAAGGCATGCCGCGCCGACCCCCCTTGAGGTTCGATGCGACGAACCGCAAGAATGCGCACAACCCCCCAAACCACCTTGGAGCTCACGTGCGCCGCTTGATCATCGGAACCGTCGCCGTCGGCATCGCTGCTGCAGCTGCAGCCCCCGCGCTCGCCTCGCCGCCGGTCCCGCCCGTTCCGGTCGGTGTCACCGGCAACGGCAACAACGGCGTGTGCGTGACCGTCTCCTACCAGGTGCCGCAGTGCATCGACCTCGGTCAGATCGGCGCGACCGGCAACTAGCCACGACGTGGACCCGACCGGCGCGCAGTGGGTCAGTCCGCGAGCAAGCGCTCGACCCGGTCGACCTTCCCGGTCAGCTGGGCGGTCCGTCCCGGCCTGATGTCGGCCTTGAGCACGAGCGACACCCTCGGCGATCGCGCCGCCACGACATCCACCGCACGTTTCAGCACCGCCATCACCTCGTCCCACTCACCTTCGACGTTGGTGAACATCGCGTTGGTCTCGTTGGGCAGGCCCGACTCGCGCACGACCCGTATCGCCTCGGCCACCGCCTCCGCGACTCCACCGGTCTCGTCACCTACGGATGGGCTGATGCTGAACGCCACAAGCATGTGCCCAGCCTGACTCAACGATCTTCGCAGCGACAAACCTGGGGGACCAACCCCCACGGCAAACAACTCACCCGACTTCTCCAGACGGCATAGCCGTCCGCCCCGATCCCGCCGAAACCGCCGAAACCGCCGAAACCGCTAGAGCGAAATGGCCTGACGACGACGGCGTAGATGCCGCACGAGAAGCGCGACGGAGTAAGCGACGACCGCGAGGATCGTCAGCAGGAAACCGAACCAGCCGATCGCGCCGATCCAGGAGACGTTGCTCTTCGCGTTCTCCGCGTCGGTGCCGCTGTTGCCCACCGCCGAGAGTGCGAACAGCCCGACCAGGAGCACGACCAGCACGACGTAGGTGACCTTCGGTCGTTCGAACAGACGGCCCACGACGATCCCTCCCCGTTGTCCCGCATTGACGTGGCTTGGATTATCGGAAGATACCTGCCTGTTGTCAACGACTCCGGTGGCGAGTCGCCAGCCACACGGTCGCAGCGAGCATCAACATGACCACGCCGCCCAGCGCACCAACGCCTTCCGACACCTGCGCCACCCGACGGCCGGTGACCGAGGAGAGGATCCACGCCTGCAGCGGACTGACAGCCGCAAGGACGACGTACGGCGTCGGGCTGGCGAACGATCGCACCACCGCGAGCAGTCCGCGGGTCGCTGCCCACGCAACGTCGGCGCGCAGCCCGGCGATGGCGGCGAACAGCTCGCGCCGCGGCGAGTTGCCGGCCCGCTCGGCTTCCCACAGATGGCTACGCATCTCCTCGCGGCGCCGGTCCCGTGATGAGCGCGGCGTGACCGCCGTGTAGGCCAAGCACCAGCTCCAGATGACGCGGCTGGACCGGTGAGCGAGCGCGTTCATCGGGTTGCCAGCTTGGGGCGAAGGGCGGGCGCCTGCAGCGCGCGCGACTCACTGAGAGCCAGCGCCGCCTTGTCGCTCACCTGGTAGAGCCGGCGTCGTGGCCGCGACTCGTCGAACTCTTCCGGCATCTCCCACCGGCTGATCAGCAGTCCGTCGCGCTCCAGCCGCTCGAGCACCTTGTAAAGGGTGCCGTGCGCGGTGAGCCGGCGACCGCCCTCCTCGAGCTCGGTCGCGACCGCAAACCCGTAGAACTCGGGCTCGGCGTCGCGGAGGCGGCGAAGCCCGATCTCGAGGACGGACTCCTCGAGGGGCAGCAACACTCCGGCGCGGCGACGCGGCACTGATCGTCGGTGTCAACACGCACACCGGGCGCATCG
>JAVEEE010000360.1 GCA_030840615.1 Frankiaceae bacterium
GCCGTACCTCTTCTCTGCCTTCACCACCGCGCCCCCTGCGCCCGCACCGCAGACCACCACCGACAGTGCGGCGGTCGTGGAGGCATGGCGCTCGACCACGCGACCCGGCACTGGGGACGCCGACAGCAGGGACCCCGACACCAGGAAAACAGCACCGCGTCGGCCGCTCGACGGCGTGCGCATCGTGGATCTCACCGCGTTCTTTGCCGGCCCGAGCGGCACCGGCTATCTCGCCGCGCTGGGTGCCGACGTCATCAAGGTCGAGTCGGTGCAACGGCCGGACGGCATCCGCTTCGCGGGTGGGCAGATCACCCGCGAGGAGGGATGGTGGGAGTGGTCCTGGGTCTTCCAGGGCGTCAACGCGGGCAAGCGCGGCGTGACTCTCGATCTCACCCGCGACGAAGGCCGCGAGCTGCTGCACCAGCTCCTCGCCGGTGCCGACGTGCTCATCGAGAACTACTCACCGCGGGTGATGGAGCAGTTCGGCCTCTCCTACGAGGGGCTCGCCTCGGCCTATCCGTCCCTCGTCGTCACCCGGATGCCGGCGTTCGGTCTCGACGGTCCGTGGGCGCAACGGGTCGGCTTCGCGTTGACGATGGAAGCTCTGGCGGGCATGGCCACCACCACCGGCCATCCCGACGCCCGGCCGACCTGTCCCGGTGGCGTGCTCGACCCGATCGCCGGGCTGCACGCCGCCTTCGCGACGCTCGTCGCACTCGAGCAACGTGAGACGACCGGCGCCGGTCAGCTGGTCGAGGTGCCGATGATCGAGTGCGCGCTCAACATCGCGCCGGCACCGCTGCTCGAGTGGGGTGCATCCGGATCGGTGCTCGGCCGGCACGGCAACCGGTCGGCTCGCGCGCTTCTGCAGGATGTTTACGCCGGCGCCGGCGACGACGAATGGGTTGCCGTCACGGTCGCGACCGCCGCACAGGCGGCCGCGCTCGACAAGGTGCTGGGCGACAACGGACTCGGGCGGGTCGATCGCGAGACTGCCCTCCGGAGCTTCGTTGCGTCGCGGGCCGGCGACGAGGTCGCGGACACGTTGTGCGCGGCCGGGATCCCGGCCGGAGTCGTACGACGTCCTACCGTCGCCGGGCAGTCGCCGCATGTCATCACTCGCGCGTTCTACGAGCAGCACGTCCACCCGACCCTCGGTTCGGTCGGCTATCCGGTGCTGCCGACACGGTTCGCGACCTGGTCCGGACCGGTGCACGCGCGACCCGCACCGACCCTCGGCCAGCACAACGATGAGGTGCTCGGCCACGAGCTCGGCATTGGCGAGGACAAGCTCGCCGAGCTGGCGCGGGAGGGTGTCATCGGCACCCGGCCCGCCGGACTGTGAGCTCTGAAACGCCCGTGACCCACCAAGGAGAGAGGAACCGATGACCGCGTTTCCGGCCATCGTCGCCACCGAGCCCGGCCCCGCATCGCTGCAAGAGCTGACCGACGACCAGCTACCCGACGGCGACGTCACCGTCGCGGTTCGCTGGTCGTCGTTGAACTACAAGGACGGGCTCGCCGTCACCGGCAAGGGCAAGATCATCCGCAGCTATCCGATGGTGTGCGGCATCGACCTGGCCGGCACCGTCGAGGCATCCGACTCGTCGTCATGGCAGGTCGGCGATGAGGTCGTCGTCACCGGCTGGGGTCTGTCCGAGACGGCGCCAGGCGGCTACACGCAACGGCAGCGGCTGCGGTCGGAGTGGCTTGTCGGCCGCCCCGACGGGTTGACGCTGCAGCAGACGATGGCCGTCGGCACCGCCGGTCTCACCTCGATGCTCTGCGTCATCGCGCTCGAAAGGGCCGGCGTCTCACCCGACGCCGAGGGCGAGGTGCTCGTCACCGGGGCGGGCGGTGGTGTCGGCAGCGTGGCCGTCGCCGTCCTCGCCAAGCTCGGCTATCGCGTCGCGGCGTCGACCGGGCGCGCCGAGACGCACGACTTCCTGCGCTCGCTGGGTGCGACGACGATCGTCGACCGGGAGGAGCTCGCGACGGCAGGCAAACCGCTCGACAAGGAGCGCTGGGTCGGCGCGGTCGACACGGTTGGCAGCCAGACACTCGCGACCGTGCTCGCGCAGACGCGCTATGGCGGCGCGGTGGCAGCGTGTGGTCTCGTCGGCGGCGGTGACCTGCCGACGACCGTGTTGCCGTTCATCCTTCGTGGCGTCAGCCTGCTCGGGGTGGACTCGGTGATGTGTCCGACCCCCCAACGCGTCGAGGCGTGGCAGCGCCTCGGCCGGGATCTCCCGACGGCCGTGCTCGACGAGCTCACGACCATCGAACCGATGGCGCGAGTGCCAGAGCTCGCCGAGGACATCGTCGCGGGCCGCACCCGTGGCCGCGTTGTGATCGACACGGCGACCTAAACCATGCGTGAGGTCTACGGAACGTTCGTCGAGCGCTGGTATGTCACGCTGCTCGGCGTCGTGTTCGCTTGGTGCGCGGTGCGGCATCTCGGGTGGCGTCGCACTCTCGCCTACGCGCTCCCCGCGGTCGCGCTCGG
>JAVEEE010000371.1 GCA_030840615.1 Frankiaceae bacterium
GATGGACGCATGACTGCGGAGCCTTTCGACACGGTTCTCGTCGTCGATTTCGGCGCGCAGTACGCACAGCTGATCGCGCGTCGCGTCCGCGAGTGCCGGGTGTTCAGCGAGATCGTGCCGTCGACGATGCCGGTGGCCGAGATGCTGGCCAGGCGACCCAAGGCGATCATCCTGTCCGGTGGTCCCTCGTCGGTCTACGCCGACGGCGCTCCGCAGGTCGACCGTGCCCTGTTCGACGCCGGCGTCCCGGCGTTCGGCATCTGTTACGGCTTCCAGGCGATGGCCCGCGCCCTCGGCGGCGAGGTCCGGCAGACCGGCATGTCGGAGTTCGGCCACACCAGCCTGCGGGTGACGGAGCCGCGCTCGGTGCTGTTCACGGGTTTGCCCGAGGCCCAGTCGGTCTGGATGTCGCACGGCGACTCGGTGTGGACGGCGCCGGACGGCTTCGTCGTCACGGCGGAGAGCGACCGCGCGCACGTCGCGGCTTTCGAGGACCTGAGCCGTGGCCTTGCGGGCGTGCAGTTCCACCCCGAGGTCGCGCACACCCCGCAGGGGCAGAAGGTGCTGGAGCACTTCCTCTACGACATCGCCGGCTGCCGTCCGACGTGGACGATGGTCAACATCGTCGAGGAACAGGTCGAGCGCACGCGCGCACAGGTCGGCGGCAAGCGAGCCATCTGCGGGCTGTCGGGGGGTGTCGACTCCGCTGTCGCCGCGGCGCTCGTCCAGCGTGCGATCGGCGACCGGCTGACGTGCGTGTTCGTCGATCACGGGCTGTTGCGCAAGGGCGAGGCCGAGCAGGTCGAGCGCGACTTCGTCGCCTCTACCGGCGTACGGCTCAAGGTCGTCGACGCGACCGCGCAGTTCCTCGCGGCACTGGGCGGGTTGTCGGACCCCGAAGACAAGCGCAAGGCGATCGGTCGCGAGTTCATCCGTGTCTTCGAGCAGGCTGCGCGCGAGGTCGTCGCCGAGTCCGAGGCGCACGGAGAGTCGGTCGAGTTCCTCGTCCAGGGCACGCTCTATCCCGACGTCGTCGAGTCCGGCGGCGGCGAAGGCGCCGCCAATATCAAGTCGCACCACAACGTCGGTGGGTTGCCGGACGACCTGCAGTTCGCGCTGGTCGAGCCGCTGCGGACGTTGTTCAAAGACGAGGTGCGCCGGGTCGGCGAGGAGCTCGGCCTCCCGCCAGAAATCGTTTGGCGGCAGCCATTTCCCGGCCCCGGGCTCGGCATCCGTATCGTCGGTGAGGTCACTGCGGAGCGCCTTGACGTGCTTCGCGAAGCCGATGCAATCGCGCGCGAAGAGCTGTCTGCCGCGGGGCTCGACCGCGACATCTGGCAGTGCCCGGTGGTGCTGCTCGCCGACGTACGGTCCGTGGGCGTGCAAGGTGACGGCCGTACCTACGGGCACCCGGTGGTCCTGCGTCCGGTCTCGAGCGAGGACGCCATGACGGCGGACTGGACTCGCGTCCCCTACGACGTCCTCGAGCGGATCTCGACGCGCATCACCAACGAGGTGCGCGAGGTCAACCGGGTCGTGCTCGATGTGACGAGCAAGCCGCCCGGCACCATCGAGTGGGAGTAAGCCCGCTCACCCTCGGACCTGTCAGCACCACACGGGGCTATAGCACCGTCACGCGCTGACAACTTTCGGGCAGGACTTCTGGTCCGGGTGTCGAACACAGTCGCCGTTCGGCGCCGCGCCCAGCTGGTGCCGCGGATCAGGGGGATCCCATGTCTCGTCGCGCCATCGGCGTCTATGCCATCGCAGCCACCCTCGTCGCCGGCGTGGGCCCGCTGACGTTCGACGCCCACGCAGCCGCTCTGAAATACCCCAAGGCAGGTTGCTTCACCGTGACTGACCCGAAGGGCGATGCGACGTTCGAGGCGGCCCCCAACAACCGGGATCTCGACATCCGCGGGTTCGCCCTCGAGTCGACCAGGACCGACCTCCTTGCCTTCGTCAAGATCGACAAGCTGGCGGCTGGGCCGGGCAGCACCGACGGCGCGCGTTACACGCTCGACTTCACGTTCAACAACCACATCTTCTCGGCGTCGGGTTCCACCTACAGTCATGGCTCTGGTGCCGTTCGCGACGGTCTCGCGCAGACCGGTCAGGCCGGACACACGGTCCAGCTCGGCGTCGACGTCCCACCGATCGCCGTCGGGACTGGTCTCCTCGACCTGGTCACGAAGGACCGCGGCTTCAAGACCTCCAAGTTGAAGGTCACCTTCGACACGAAGCGCAGCTGGGTCGTGTTCGACCTGCCGATCGCGGACATCCAGAAGTACGGCGGCGCCAAGTTCGCCGGTGGCCTGACCGCGGTCGACGTCAAGACCGGCACGGATGAGTACGCCGTGTCGAGCATCTGGGACACGACCGCTGTGGCAAACGCTTCGACGAGCACCGACGCGTGGTCGGTTGGCGACAACTCCTGCTTCCCGACGAAGAAGAGGCGCTGACCGGCGACGAGGGTCGAAGGGGGGGGCGTCCGACGTCAGGCGGTCCGTTCACCTCGCCAGGCTTCGCACACCAGCGGCAGCGGGAACTCGCCGGCAGGCAGGATCGCGCGCACCCGGTCGATGAGTGACGCCCGCTCGTCGTCGGGCAGCAGGATCGTCTGGCTCCGCGAGTGCACGAAGGCGACCAACCGGTCCGCGTCATAGGTACCGGTGTGCCGAAACAACGCTCGTTCCAGCGGGCTCATGCCTTCGACACCCGAGTAGGGCGTGTCCTGGTCGCTCCTCAGGTGGCTTGCGCGTTCCTCCGCGTCGAGGATCCGAGCGAGCTCGTCGACCCACGGTTCGCTGTCGTCGAGCATGTTCCAGAGCAACCCGACCCGCCCACCCGGCCGCAGCACGCGGCGGATCTCGGCCATCGAGCGCGGCACGTCGAACCAGTGGAATGCCTGTCCGACCATGACGGCGTCGACCGACGCGTCGGCGACGGGGATCGACTCTGCTGTCCCGTCGAGCGCCTCCGCTGCGCTCGGGATGTGGGCGCGCATTTCTGCCAGCGGCTCCACAGCGACGACCGCGACGCCTGCCTCCAGCAAAGCCTCGGTCAGCCGGCCGGTGCCGGCGGCGAGATCGAGCACCCGCTGCGCCCCCGTCGGCAGCACCCATTCGAGAGCCTCGACCGGGTAGGAGGGACGGCCGTGTGCATACGCGTCGGCCTGGCTGCCGAACGACGTCCGACGCGTGCTCCACGTGTCGCCGGTCATGCAGCTCGGCGGACGTCGTGCC
>JAVEEE010000399.1 GCA_030840615.1 Frankiaceae bacterium
ACCAGGTCAGGCCCTGGTGAAACGGCGATGATCTTGCGCGAGGTGATGGAGCCGGCTCTATAGCGGCGTACAGGCCGGCTCGTCCGCCGCCGCTTCTACCGCTTCGCCGCTCCCGGATGGCCCATGGGGACTATCGCGACATAGCCACAATTCGTGGCGATTCTGACGAATCGACCGATCCGCGATTCTGGCTGCACCGCCGAGGCTGAGGTCATGACTGCGACGAGCTGCTGCGGCAAAGCCCCCCGTGACATCACGATCGACCTCAACGACTCGAAGCTGGCCTTCGTGTTCTGCGAACGCTGCGAGAGCCGTCAGTGGTTCCGCGACGGCGAGCCCGTGTCGCTGACCTCGGTCAAGGCCGAGGCGTCGAACCGCTGGAACAAGCAGGCGAAGCGCACCACCTCCGCCACCGCGTGACAGACGCCGAGAGGGCCCGACGGCTCGAAATCGCCGAGGCGGAGCTACGCCGAGCGCACGAGGCCCGTCGCCCGCGCGAGGTGGCTGCGTTCCGCATCGCCGTTGCAGTGCTGCGCGACCTGCCGGTTGCCGCTTAGCTCCGACCGTTGGACCAACGCCCCGACTGTCGCGGCCTTCGCGCCGGCCGCTGGCCGGAGTCTTGACAAGATACCTTGTGACAAGAATAGTTGTCACAAGGTATCTTGTATTGGGGGAACGGCATGGTGGACTCCAGGGTCGCGCGGGACGAGGGCACCCGTCAGCTGGCCGATCCGCGGGCGATGCGCGCGCTGGCGCATCCGCTGCGCGTGTCGCTGATGGAGTTGCTGCTGCGGGAGGGCCCGCTCACGGCCACGCAGGCGGCGTTGTTGCTCGACGACTCGCCGGGCAACCTGTCGTGGCACTTCCAGACGCTGGCCAAGTACGGCTTCGTCGAGGAGGCCGGCGGGGGTCGCGGGCGGGCCCGCCCCTGGCGGCTGGTGTCCGCCGGCACCAGCTTCTCCTCCACCGACGGCGACGCGGACAAGGCGCAGGCGGCGACCGCGCTCGAGCGGCTCTTTCACCAACGGGCCGACGACGGTGTGCAGCAGTGGATCGCCGAACGTCACACCTATCCCGACGGGTGGGCCGCGGCCGGCTTCGCGACCGATGCGCTGACCTACCTGACGCCCACCGAGCTCCAGGAGCTCGGTGAACGCGTGAGCGAGCTCTTCCTCAGCTTCAGCGAGCGCTCGCTCGACCGCCGCAAGCGACCCGCTGATTCGCGGCCGGTGCATCTGGTGGCGTTCGGCCACCCGCTCACCCCGACACCGAGCGGCAACTGAGTGCGCGCCGTTCTGGCCCACCGACAGGCCCGCACGTATCTCTTCGCGCAGATCCTGTCGTTGTTCGGCGACACGTCGCTGTGGTTCGCCGCGGGCATCTGGGTCAAGAACATCACCGGCTCGGCGTCGGCTGCCGGCATGGTCTTCTTCTTCTACAACGTGCCCTACCTCTTCGCGCCGTTCGCCGGTTTGCTCGTCGACCGGGTCCGACGCGCACCGCTGATGATCGCGGTCAACCTCGGCACTGCCGCCGCGGTGCTGCTCCTGCTCTTCGTGCATGACGAGCATCAGGTCTGGCTCGTCTTCACCGTCATCTTTCTCTACGGCGTCAGCGGTGCGTTGCTCGGCAGCGCGCAGTCGGCGTTGCTCACAACGATGTTGCCCGGCGACCTGATCGCGCAGGCCAATGGTGTGCTGCAGACCGGGCGAGAAGCCCTGCGTCTGCTCTCACCGCTGCTCGGCGCCGGCGTTGTGGCGTGGACCGGCACCGCCGCACCGGTAGCCGTTTTCGACGCAGTGACCTTCGTCGTCGCTGCTGCGGTGCTGGCGTCGCTGCGGCTGCAGGAGCCTGCACCGCACCGTGAGCCGATGACCTGGTGGACGGAGCTCACGGCAGGTGCTCGGCACGTGGTAGGCACTGCGGCACTGCGCTACGTCGTCGGCGCCACCGCGTTCGCCTTGCTCGTCGTCGGATTCAGCGAGACGCTCATCTTTCCCATCGCCGAGAAGGGTCTCGGTCATTCGGCGTCGTTCGTCGGCGTGCTCATCTCGACGATGAGCATCGGCTCGATCGCCGGAGGCCTCACCGGCGCGTCGGCGGTCCGACGGCTCGGTGACGGTCGCGCACTCGCCATCGGACTCGTTGCATTCGCGGCCGGCAATGCACTGCTCGCCACCGGCAGCCTCCCCGTCGTTCTCGCCGGTGTCATCATCGAAGGGGCCGGCGTCCCGTGGGCAGTGATCGCGTTCAGCACCTCCATCCAGGTGCGCACACCGGCACAGCTGCAGGGCCGTGCCTATGCGGCAGCCGACATGGCCGCCACCGTGCCGCAGACGCTGTCGATCGCGCTCGGTGCCGCACTTGTCGCCGTCGTCGACTACCGGCTGCTGATCGCGGCGATGAGCATCGTCATCGCGCTGGCTGCCGGCTATCTCCTGACCCGGCGGATCGATTGGGCCGTCCCGGACGCCGACGTCGATCCCGCGACGACGACACAGCCGTTCGATCCCGCCGGACTAGCGCTGCCGGATGTGAGACTGGAGGCGTGACCCTGGCCCGTCGCGTGACCCTGGTTCCTCGATCGATCGCGCTCGTCGTCGCGGCGCTGGCGACTTCGGTGCTGGCGACTTCGGTCCTGGCCGCCTGCGGGGGCAGCGGGACGGGCCCGGCAAGGGGCGGCTCGCCCGCGTCCACCGTGACGTCGAGCAAGC
>JAVEEE010000422.1 GCA_030840615.1 Frankiaceae bacterium
TTCAGTGTCGTCCGGCCGGCTGTCGCACCGAGCAGGAAGCCCCGGGTGAGCTGGTCACCGGCCGCCCACATCAGGTCCCCGGTGCGCTGGAAGCCGAACATCGAGTAGAAGACGTAGACCGGGATCATCGGCTCGCCGTGCGTCGCATATGCGGTCCCGGCGGCGATGACGCTCGCCATCGAGCCGGCCTCGCTGATCCCTTCGTGCAGGATCTGCCCGCGCGTGTCCTCTTTGTAGGACAACAACATGTCGGCGTCGACCGCGTCGTAACGCTGGCCGTGCGGCGAGTAGATCTTCGCGGTCGGGAACATCGCGTCCATGCCGAACGTGCGCGCTTCGTCGGGGATGACCGGCACGAAGCGCGCGCCGATGTTCTTGTCCTTCATCAGGTCCTTGAGCAGCCGAACGAAGGCCATCGTCGTTGCGACCTGCTGCTTGCCTGACCCCTTCTTCAAGGTCTCGTAGGGCTTGTCACCTGGCAGCTGCAGCGACTTCGACCGGTCGACCCGGCTCGGCAGGAATCCGCCGAGTGCGCGCCGGCGCTCGAGCATGTACTGGATCTCGTCGCTGTCCTTGCCGGGGTGGTAGTACGGCGGCAGGTCGCCCTCGAGGTCCTTGTCCGGGATCTCGAGGTAGAGCCGGTCGCGGAACGCCTTGAGCTCGGCTTTGGTGAGCTTCTTCATCTGGTGCGTCGCGTTGCGGGCCTCGAAGTCCTTGCCGAGCGTCCAGCCCTTGATGGTCTGGGCGAGGATCACCGTCGGCTGCCCGACGTGCTCGCGGGCCGCCTTGAAGGCGGCGTAGACCTTGCGGTAGTCGTGGCCACCGCGGGAGAGCTTGGTCAGCTGTTCGTCGGTCATCCCCTCGACCATCTTGCGAAGTCGCGGGTCGCGGCCGAAGAAGTCCTCGCGGATGAACGCGCCGTCACTGACGGAGTACTTCTGGAACTGACCGTCCGGCGTCGTGTTCATGACGTTGACGAGCACGCCGTCGGTGTCCTTCGCGAGCAGCTCGTCCCACTCGCGGCCCCAGACGACCTTGATGACGTGCCAGCCGGCGCCGCGGAAGTAGGACTCGAGCTCCTGGATGATCTTTCCGTTGCCGCGGACCGGACCGTCGAGACGCTGCAGGTTGCAGTTGACGATGAAGGTCAGGTTGTCGAGCTCCTCGCGGGCGGCGACGCCCAACGCCCCGAGCGATTCGGGCTCGTCCATCTCGCCGTCGCCGAGAAACGCCCAGACATGCGCGCGGGAGGTGTCCTTGATCTGGCGGTCGTGCAGGTAACGGTTGAACCGCGCCTGGTAGATCGCCTGCAGCGGCGAGAGTCCCATCGACACCGTCGGGAACTCCCAGAAGTCCGGCATGAGCCGCGGGTGCGGATAGGACGGCAGGCCGTTGGGGGCCTTGCTGATCTCCTGGCGGAACCCGTCGAGCTGGTCGGTCGTGAGCCGGCCCTCGAGGAAGGCGCGTCCGTAGATGCCGGGGGAGCCGTGGCCCTGGATGTAGACCTGGTCGCCGGACTCGCCGCCTTCCTTGCCCCGGAAGAAGTGGTTGAAGCCGACCTCGTAGAGGCTGGCGCTGGAGGCGTAGGTCGCGATGTGGCCGCCGACGTTTGTCAGGGTGTTGGCGCGGCTGACCATGATCGCGGCGTTCCAGCGGATGTAGGCGCGGATCCGCCGCTCGACGAACTCGTCACCCGGGAACCACGGCTCGGCCTCGGCCGGAATCGTGTTGACGTAGTCGGTCGAGCGCAACGCCGGTACGCCGACCTGCTTCTCCCGGGCCCGTTCGAGCAGCTTCAGCATGAGGAACCGCGCGCGGCGCGGGCCAGAGCTGTCGATGACCGCGTCGAGTGACTCGAGCCACTCCTGGGTCTCCTGGGGGTCCACATCGGGGATCTGGCTCGGCAGCCCGTCGCTGATCACCGAGTAGCGGTTACGTCCCTGTCCGGAACCACGCTGCGCCATGGCCTCAACCTACGCTTGTCGGGCATGGAGACGGCGACGTTCGAAGTGCAGACCGGGTCGAGCGAGGCCGTCCACGACATCACGGCGCACTGCGAGCGATGGGCCGAGCGCTGCGGAGGTGACGGGCTGTTGCACGTCTTCGTCCCGCACGCGACTGCCGGCATCGCCGTGCTGGAGATCGGCAGCGGCTCCGAGGCCGACCTACTCGCGGTAATGCGGGAGCTGCTTCCTGCCGACGACCGGTGGCGTCATGCGCACGGAAGTCCGGGACATGGTCGCTCGCACGTGCTGCCCGCGTTCGTCCCGCCGTACTGCACCTTGCCGGTCACCGGTGGTCGGCTCGCGCTCGGCACCTGGCAGTCCGTGTGCCTCGTCGACCTCAACGTCGACAACCCCGTACGGACGGTGCGAGTGTCGTTGTTGAGAGGCTGACGCATGACCGACTGGGTAACGATCTCCTCGCTCGCGACTGCCGGTGGGACGCTCGTGCTCGCCACCGCGACGTTCGCGTCGGTGCGGTCGGCGAACAAGGCGGCGCGTACGGCGGAGCGGTCGTTGCTGGCCGGCCTGCGTCCCTTGCTCAGCAACTCCAGACTGGACGATCCGCCGATGAAGGTGACGTTCCAGGACCAGCATTACCTGCACCTGGGCGGGTCCCGTGGCGTCGCCGAGGTCAGCGAGGAGGCCATCTATCTCGGGATCTCGATCCGCAACATCGGGAGCGGCATTGCGGTGCTGCACGGTTGGCGGCTGCACACCGATCCGATGGAAGGGCTCGACGCGCCTCCCGATCCCTCCTCGTTTCGCCGCCTGACCCGCGACATCTACGTCGCGCCCGGCGACACCGGCTTCTGGCAGGGTGCGTTGCGCGATCCGGCTGAGCCGGTGTTCGGGGCGGTGGCGGACGCCATCCGCGCCCGCGGCGTCCTGGCCGTCGATGTCCTCTACGGCGATTACGAGGGCGGACAGCGAACTGTCACCCGGTGGGGAATGTGGCCGCGGGACGACGGCGGCTATCTGGCGAGCGTCGCGCGCCACTGGAACATCGACCGGGACAACCCGCGCTGAGCTTCCCTCCGCCCGTCCGGTCGCACAGATGTTCGATCAGTGGGCGAACGGCACTTGCCTAACCGGCCGCGGACCGGTGGACTACCGACCACCAGGGGTTCGACCGACGTGCCCCTCGCCAGAGGAGGATCCGCGAGTGAGCGCCACCGCCGGGAGCGCGGCAGGTCAGCACGGATTGGTAGACAAGCTCGGCATCGCGCCCGGCACGGTCGTCCAGGAGATCGGGTGGGACGACGACTGCGACGAGGAACTGCGCCAGATCATCACGGCTCGCACCGGCCAGGAGCTGGTCGACGAGGACTACGACGATGTGGTGGACACGGTCATCTTGTGGTGGCGGGAGGGCGACGGGGACCTCGTCGACACCCTGGTTGACGCCTTGGGACCACTGGCCGACCACGGCGACATCTGGCTGCTGACACCGAAGGCAGCCCGCGACGGTCATGTCGAGCCCAGCGACGTGAGTGAGGCGGCCCCGACGGCAGGGCTGCAGCAGACGAGCAGCATCAGCGCCGGCCGCGACTGGAACGGCGCCCGGCTCGTCGCGCCACGGGCAGCTCGCGGCAAAGGCAAGTGAGCGTGGTCGACGTCGGTGCTGAAGCTCCTGACTTCGAGCTTCGTGACCAACGCGCGCAGTCCCATCGACTGTCGTCGTACCGCGGAAAGAAGAACGTCGTGCTGGTCTTCTATCCGTTCGCCTTCACCGGTGTGTGCACCGGCGAGATGGGCGCGATCCGAGACGACCTGACGTCACTGCAGAACGATGAGACGCAGGTGCTCGCCATCTCCTGCGACACAGTGGCGGCGTTGCGTGTCTTTGCCGAGCGGGAGAACCTCGACTATCCGTTGCTGTCGGACTTCTGGCCGCATGGCGAGGTGGCAAGGGCCTACGGCGTGTTCAACGAAGGGTTGGGTGCGGCGGAGCGCGGCACGTTCATCATCGACAGGCAGGGTGTCATTCGATGGTCGGTGCGCACGTCGATATCCGACGCCCGCGCCATCGGTGACTACCAGAAGGCGCTAGCCGACCTCTAGCCATGCCTTGCTATCGCTGTGGCGCACGACAGACCGACCCGGGCAAGGGACCGAGTCCCTGGAAGCGTGGCGTCGTCGCCGACGAGCAGGTGCTGATCTGTCCCGACTGCCAGTCGACTCACGACTGGGTCGCAGACCTCGATCGCTGCGAGTCGTGCGGCTCGACGATGTTGTTGCGTGCGCTCGGGGAGACCCGGTGCCGCGAGTGCTCGTTCACGAAGCAGACGCTGCGGGCTTCGGGGGAGCACGCTGACGCCGGGCTGGCTGATGACGTGGCCGCGGCGCTGCGGCGCCGGTTCGACGGCTGACCGGCCCGTATCCTTGGCCCGCGGTCCCATAGCTCAGCTGGCTAGAGCGCCTCGCTTACAACGAGGAGGTCGCAGGTTCGAGCCCTGCTGGGACCACTGTTCACGCGAGACCTCGTCAGAGGTCGGTGGCCCGAGGGTGGCGAGGCTCGTACATACCCAGCTCACCGCCACCGGGTAGCCGGAATCGGGTCAGCCGGCCCCACCGTTCTTCGGTGATGGGCTGTGAAAACTCAACACCTTTCGCGGTCAGCTCCAGCACAGTCGCGTCGATGTCGTCGCACATGAAGTAGAACTCATGTGCTTCCGCTCCCTCCGCAGGATGCATGGCCAGTTCGGCTGGTGGCAACTTGAAGATCAGCCAACCACTGCCCGCATCGACGTGCGGGTAGGCCAAGACATCCGCGAAGAAGGCACGGTCGGCCCCCGGATCGGCGCTGTAAATGATGACGTGGCCGCCGTTGATCACTACATGAGCCTATTCGCCAGTGCTTGCCGTAGTGACGCTTACCGGTGACGAAGCTCCTTCTCTCGTAAGACGCGCGGCACGTCGTGCAGGCGTGCGGCCTGGCGGGTCAGATGGTCGCGCTCCGCGAGGTTGCTTGCTGTGCGGGCCGCGTCACTGTAGAGCCGAGCGGCGAGCGCGAGATCGCCGGTTCGTTCGCGGAGATATGCCTCGACGGCGGTCCGTCTCGGCACCGCAGCGTCGACTTGCTCGAGTGCGGCTAGCCCAGCGTGCGGGCCGACCGCCTCACCCACCGCGACCGCACGGTTCAGACGGACGACCGGGTTGTCGGTGAGCCGGTCGAGCTCGTCGTACCACTCGACGATCTGCGCCCAGTCCGTCTCCTCCGCGGTTTGCGCGTCGGCGTGCAGCGCGGCGATCGCGGCCTGCGCCTGATATTCGCCGAGCCGGTCGTGGGCCAGCGCGATCTGCAGGATCGCGACCCCCTCGGCGATCAGTTCGCTGTCCCAGCGCGTCCGGTCCTGCTCAGCCAGTGGGACGAGGGCACCTTCGGGCGTCATACGCGCAGCACGCCGGGCATGATGCAGCAGCATCAGCGCGTGCAGGCCGGCCGCCTCTTCACCGTCGGTCATCGACGTCAGTTGTCGGGTCAGGCGGATCGCCTCTTCGGCAAGGTCGACCTCCCCGCTGTAGCCCTCGTTGAAGACGAGGTAGAGCACCCGTAAGACGGTGGCCAGGTTTCCGGGCTCGTCGAAGCGCACACCCGACACGGTGCGCTTCGCCCGGCTGATCCGCTGAGCCATGGTTGCCTCGGGAACCATGTAGGCGTCGGCGATCTGGCGGGTTGTCAGGCCGCCGACGGCGCGTAACGTGAGCGCCACTGCCGATCCCGGGGTCAGCGACGGGTGCGCGCAGAGGAAGTAGAGCTGCAGCGTGTCGTCGGTGTCAGTCGCCGGCCCCGGCTGTGGCTCCGCCTCGACCCGAGCCTCACGGGCTTGCCGCGCGCTCTCCGCCCTGGTCACATCCAGGAACCTTCGCCAGGCGACGGTGATCAACCAGCCCTTCGGATCGGCCGGCGGGTCGGTCGGCCAGCTCGCCAGGGCCCGGATCAGCGCTTCTTGCACGGCGTCCTCGGCCGTCGCGAAGTCGGCTCCGCGACGGACGAGAACGCCGGTGACCGCGGGAATCAGCTCCCGCAGCGGGGTTTCGTTCACTCGGTGACGGCCGGTGCCTCGGTCAAGAACGGGCGTAGCTCGAGCCACTCGTAGATCGGCTTGCCGTCCGGGCCTGGCGCGGCGGAGAGCTCGCCGGCCAGTTCGACAGCTCGCTCATAGGTCTCCACGTCGATCACCATCCACCCGGCGATCACGTCCTTGGTCTCCGCGAACGGGCCGTCCGTGACCGGCGGCCGGTCCTCGCCGTCGTAGCGCACGAACGTGCCCTCCGGCGAAAGCGCCTGACCGTCCACGAACTCCCCGGTGCCTTCCAGCTTGGCCGCGAAGTCGTGCATGTACTGGATGTGCGCATCGACCTTGTCCGGCGCCCAGCGGTCCAGCGGCTCGAACTCAACGACGGGAGTCGGTCCGCCGCGGTAGTGCTTCAGTAGCAGGTACTTGGCCATCAGGGTTCTCCTTCGATGCGGCGCGACCATTGTGGCCGCGTTCGCCCCGGGGACGGTGCCCGTCGCCGATTCTCGACATGAGTCGCGAACAAAGTTTTCACGACCCGACGCCGTGCAGCCCGCTCTTGCAGGAATCGGGGCATCCGGCCGGCGCCGGTCGAGGTAGCGCACGTGCTGAGCCGGCCGATCGCGCCAATTCGATAACGTCGATGCCAGAGTCTCGGGCGCGGTACTGTCATGGCAACGTATGGGCGTGGCGATGGAAGTTCTGTTCTCGGGGGTACCGGTACGCGAGTTCGACATCTCCCGCGACTGGTACGGCCGGCTCTTCGGACGGCCCGCCGACGTAGTCGCGCACGACCATGAAGTGATGTGGCGGGTGACGGACGGCGGCTGGCTGTACATCGTCAAGGACCCGGACCGCGCTGGCCGCAGCCTCGTCGCGATCTCGGTCGCCGACCTGGATGCCATCGTCGCCGACCTCACCCATCGCAACCTGAAGCCGGGGCCCATCGAGCGGGAGGGAGACGCCGCCCGCAAGTCAAAGCTCGAAGACCCAGATGGGAACGTGGTCGCACTGATCGAAGTCGTGGGCTGACCGCGGCTGCCCCGGTGACTTGCTGCCGAACTGGCATCATCTCAGGTCAGATGAATCTGGCCGGCCACCGCTGCTGCATCCACTCCGGCCACGACGTGAAGCCCATAGGTGGAGGGTCGATCGGCTCAGTGCCAGTGAGTTCGCCGGGAGTCGGCACGTCGAACCGCTCGCTCCAGGAAATGAGTTCTTCGTCTGACATAGGCCACGTCGCGTGCGGCTCAGTGGACAGGCGGGCCTTGTGACGTCTGCGCTGCTCGTCAAGAGTTATGGCGGCGTACCACATCACGACGGAGGCGCCGGCCTGCTCGCCGGCGTACCGCAGTGCAGATCGTTCGTCGCGGCTCCACAGGCCAAAGTCGAGCGCCACGTTGATACCGAGGGTCACAGCGCGGAGCGCAATCGAGATGAGTCGACCCTCGATCACGTCACTCGCTGATGATGGATTGTCGGCACCGTAGAGCGCCTTGATCCACTCGTCCTTGGTCAGTCGAAGCGCGGCGTGGTCGGCCTCGAACTGACGGGCGGCAGTCGTCTTGCCGCAACCCGGCAGGCCGACTGTCAGGAACAGCGTGGGCGTCGACATGGAGACCGATGATCCCACCGACTCGCCTTTGCTCGGCGGTGATCTCGGTGGCGTCGAGCCGTATCCGGCGAACCTGGTCGGTCGTCGTTGTGCGATGAGTTCGGCGGCGCGCAGTCGTCCAAGTGATCGTGAGT
>JAVEEE010000442.1 GCA_030840615.1 Frankiaceae bacterium
GCCCGCGCCTTCCACTCGTCGATGATGTTGGGCCCGTAGCCGCTCGGCACGCCGTTGCTCAGCTCGCATTTGGCGTGGGCAGGGCAGATGCGCAGCTGCGTCATCAGCCAACGTCCGTCGTAGCGGAAGGCATATCTCGCCGTCGTGACCCAGGCGGCATCTCCCGGCCGGCGTTGAGCATAGGTCCCGTGCGCCGTACTGGGAGTGTGCGTGCCGTCCGGGTTGAGCGTGCAGTAAGGGCCCTTCGGCGCAGCGCCGTAGTCGCCGTAGGACGACTGGGAGTACTGGAAGACGTCGGCGTCCGCGTCGCGGGTGTAGTGCACGTAGCTGTGCTCGTCGTTCCACTGCTGAATCGTCATCGGCGCCTGGTGCTTCGCCGGCTTCCCGGAGTGTCCGCTGCCCTTCGTCGTCGCGCCCGGGTCGAGGTCGGTCTTCGCCAGCGCGACGTAGGCAAACCTCAGCACAGTGGGGTTCGAAGGATCGGCGACCGCGATCTGGTACGACGAGGCGACCCCGTCCGGCAGCGTCTTGCCGGCGGGCGCCTGGTCGGTCCCCGCGTCTCGCCACATGAAGGCGACCTCGTCGTTGTCGTCGAGGCCCCTGATCGGGTCGGACTCGGCGGAGTAGCCCTTGGCGTTGAGCGCGGGGCTGCCCTTCGCGGGCGCCGCGAGGCACGCGTCACCGCCGGGCTGGGTCTGCGACTGGTCGGACGAGTAGCGGAAGCCCTCCCGGTCGAACGCGTAGTTGGTTTCCTGGTCGACGCCGGAGTAGACGGCGAAGCCCGAGGCGTTGTTCGACAGGAAGCGGGTGAACTTCTCGTCCACCTGGAGTGGGAACTGCACGAACTCCTGGTGGGCTGCATCCCACCGGAAGCCCACCATGCGGTTGACGTCTGCACCGATCGAAGTGTTGAGCGCGCCGTTGGCTGCGTCGGCGGCGGTGTTGTTCTCACTGGGGACACGCGATTCCTGCACGCAGCTGTGGTCGCCGTTGTCGTCCTTGTCATACGGGTTGGAGCCCGGGTCGTAGCAGTCGCTCTGCGAGCCCTGCGGACCGTTGGCCTCCTGGCCGACGGTCGAGCTGTTCGTCGGTGAGCCGGGCTCACGCGCAACGAGCTCGGGGCCGGCGGACCAGCTCGGGAACTGATTGCCGGTGAGGACGACCGGGTCGACCGAGCGGTTCTGCGCAGAGGTCGGCGCGCTGGGCACCTGGCCGACGTCGGCTTGAGCAGCGAGCGGTCCGGCAACGGCAGCCACCGCAATCAGGACAAACAGCTTCAGGCGCATCCTGGCGATTTCGCCGTCAGCGGCTCGACTCCTCTGTCGCCTCGTCCCTGACCTGAGGGACTCAGGTTGTGGGCCGCCACAACTTTGCTGCGGTCAGGCGGTTCGGGCCTTCGCCAATGCGAGCACGGCATCGACCACCACGTCCGGATGCTCGATCGGCATCATGTGCGTGGTCCCGGCGCACACCTGATGCTGCCCGTCGACCCGACTACGGGCGAGTTCGCGGTGCAGCGCGTTGATGGCGTCACGCGGACCGCTTCGCCGGTCGCGGGAGCTCAACGCTGCCGCCGAAAGCACTCGAACGGGTAGTCCCGGGTCCTCGATCAATGCGGCGATCTGCGCGCACGCTCGCGGCACGCTGTCCCGCTCGTTCTTGGCGGCGCGCACCGCCGTCGGCGTGCACATCTGCCGGCGTACAAGTCGGCGCGTCTGCTCCTCGTCGAACAGCAGCGACAGCAGACGTCGCGGCGCGACGAGCACGGACAGCAACGGCCGGACTCGAAGAACGGACAGCATCGACATCGCGCCGGTGAGCGCGGCCATCAACGCACGCTGTCGCAAGCCGGGCAGGCCGAATGCTTCGTGCATCCGTTCATGGCTCGGATCGACGAGCAGCAACGCCGCGGTTTCGCCCGGATAGCGCGCCGCGAACGCCCGGACGTGAAAGCCACCGAGCGAGTGCCCGACGAGGAGGTAGGGCGGCGGCACTCCGGCGGCATCCAGGGCCTTGTGCAGCCGATCGGCGATTTCGCCGGGCAGTACCTCCGGCCCGGGGTCGGACCATCCTGCGCCCGGCCGATCGACAGCGACCGCCCGGACGTGCAGGGCGAGGGGCTGCATGACGCGCCACCAGGCCGCCGCGGATCCGCCGGCGCCGGTTTCGAGCACGACGCTGACGCCCTCGCCCACGTCGAGCAGGTGCACGCTGCGACCATCGACCTGAACCGAACGCTGCGGCAGCATCACCACGTCGGCGGCCTCCGCTCAACCCACCCGAAGGCACGTTGCAGCTGCAACCCGGCCTGCAGAACCGACGCCTCGTCACCTGGGCCACCGACGAGCTGTACGCCGATCGGGAGACCCTCGGAGCTCCAGCACACTGGCAGGCTGACGGCCGGCTGGCCCGAGGCGTTGTAGGGCGGCGTGAACGGCGTGAACTCAGCGAGCGCGCGGAGCTCGGCAGCGGGGTCCTCGTCGTCACGCAGCTCCCCGACCCGGGCCGGGGGCCGGGCCAGCGTCGGTGTGACGACGAGATCGAAGCCGGCCGTCGCGGCGACAGCCTGGCGGCCGAGCTCGCGGACGGTGATGAGTGCTGTCATTGCTTGCGCGCCGGACGTTTGTGCGCCGACGCGGCGGAACATCTGAGTGATCGGCCGCAGTTGCTCTGCTGCCCCCGGTGGCATCGCCATGGTGGCTGCGGCGGTCGCCCAGACCGCGGTGAAGGCGTCCGCGAACGCAGCGGGAAACGGGTTGTCGACGGGCACGACCTGATGACCAAGTATCCGCAACTCCTCGACGACGGCCTCGACCGCCGCCACGCAGTGCGGGTGGGCGGTCGCCCCGCCGGTGTCGGTGACGTAGTAGCCGACTTTCAGTGTCGGCGGCGACTGACGGGCCACCTCCAACCAGGACGGGGGTGACCTGCGCCGGTCGGTGTCTCCGGGTTCGGGGGCGCAGAGCACATCGAGAAGCGCTGCCGCGTCCTCGATGTCGCGGCTCAACGGACCGATGCAGCTGAGCCCGATGGCGTCCGTGGACCCGGTGCCGCTGCTGACCCGGCCACGGCTGGGCTTCAGCCCGACCACACCACACGCAGCAGCCGGAGTGCGGATCGAGCCACCACCGTCGCCTCCCTGGGCGAGTGGAGCGAGGCCGGCGCCGACCGCCGCGGCCGATCCGCCCGACGACCCGCTCGCGGAGTATTCCGTGTTCCACGGCGAGCACGCGGGGGCCGCTCCCTCGGGCTCGGTGTAGCAGACCAGGCCGAACTCCGGCGTGGCCGTCTTGCCGAGCATCGGCATCCCGGCGGCCCGTAGTCGCCGCACCACAGCGGAGTCCGCTGCGGGCACGAAGTCCGCGAACGGCGCCGACCCGAACGACGTGCGCTGCCCCGCGACGGCTTCGAGGTCTTTGACCGCGATCGGCACTCCCCACAGCGGCCCTGCGTCGTCCGGACGAGCCGGGAGCGCGCGAGCCTCGTCGAGGGAACGGTCGGGGTCGGTCAGTACGAATGCTCCGACCGGGTCCTTGCCGATCCGGGCAAGGAAGTGCTCGACGAGCTCGACCGGCGCGACCTCGCGACGGGCGAGCAAGCGTCCGAGCTCGAGTGCGCCTCGCTCGTGCAGGTCGGTCACGTCAGCCGGTCCGGCGTACGGCGCCGGAGTAGGTGAAGCACGAGCAACCCGTCGCGTAGCGCAGCGGCCGGTAAGCGTCAGCACCGTCGTGACGGCCGGGTGCGAACCGCGCCGCGAACGTCCCCGCGACTCCGAAGGATGTGCCCAGCCGGTCGACGCCATCCGCGAGTGACACGGCGCTCAGCGTCGGCGCCGCCCGCCAGCCGGATCGCATCAGCTCGAAGGGGTCGCAGACGAAGCTCATGGCGAGCTGCGCGGTTCCCGAGGATGTGTCGAACCCCGCCTCACGAAAGACCTTGAGGCAGGCGGCAAGCGCAGCGGTGGGCTTCGGTGCCTGCGAAGGGTCGACGTCCTGCGTCGGCGCGTAGCCGAAACCTTCGGTCGTCGCGAGCTGCCCTTGCGGCGCGAACCGTTCGAGGATGATGGCCGGCTGGTCGTCGCTGGAGATGCCGTAGTGATAGTGGTGGCGGTTCTGCTGCGCACTCTGCATGAACTGCCAGGGCGAGGCCCCGCCCGGTGCGGCGAACAGCACGTGTGTGATGCCCGCGGTCGCAAACCGCAGCTCGATGTTCGCGCTCTCGGTGAACGCATTGCTCTCGGCGGCCTGCTTCACCAGCGGCAGACCGTGCGCGGCAAGCGCCGGACGCAGGCCGTTGCTCACCGCGCGGGCCATCTCCGGGTTGTCCTGGTAGACCACGCCGACGCGCGCGCCCGCCCCGAAGAACCCTCTCGCGTAGAGCGCATCCACCACCGCCTTCGCCAACCGAGTGCTGTTGATCAGCGCCGGTGCATAGAGCGTCTTCGGGTAGGCCGCGAACTTCGCCGCATCGCCCTGTCCTGACATCCAGGGCACACCTGCCTTGCTGAGGCAGGGCGTCAACCCGTCGTCGGTCCCGGTCGCACCGGCGCGAACGCCGAGCGCCGCGACGACCCGATCGTCCTGCGTCCACGCCGCGCACGCCGCCGCGTCCGAGGTCGACACGTTGCCGGTCGCGTTGTAGTCGTAGAAGACCGGAACGACGTGCCGCCCACCGATGCCACCCGTGCGGTTGAGGTGAGCGACGTAGGCGTTTACCAGCTGCTTGCCGTCCGGGAACGACAGTCCCTTCGCGCCGTAGGCCCCGAACGCGGCGTTGCTCGACGAGCTGATGGCCACGCCGACCTTGACCTCGGTGGCGGTGAACCCCGGTCCGCTCCGCGCCGCCGAGGGGGTCGACGCCCCGCCGGCCGCTCCCGTCGTGCCGTCGGCCGCTCCCCCGCCGGTGATGCCGCCGCCGGTCACCGCTCCCCCGTCGTCGGGCGCCGCCGCGGACCCGCCGATCGCGGCTCCGCCGCTCGACGTCGGGCCGGCCAGCCCGGTTGATCCACCGGCGGGCATTGACGTCGACTGTTGGGTCGGCGCGAGCATTGACGACGAGTCGCTGCCGACGGCGCCCGGTTGCACCGTCGACCCGCAGCCGGCGACGGCCAGCAGGGCAATGACCCAGCCAACTCCTCTCATGCCGGGCGCCCTGCTTGCGTCATGAGCCCGCGGGCCATGTCGCGGAACGTCGAGTCCGGGACGCGCTCGGGTCCGAGGACGGCCCTGGTGGCCCACAGTCCGAGGAGCTGGGCGTGCAGCTGCGTCGCAAGGAGCACTGCCGACTCGTCATCGATCTCGAGCAGGGAGGCGAGCCTCGCGCCGACGCGTTCGGCCGCCGAGGCGAGTCGGTGGAACATGCGTAGGTGCATGTCGGCGTCGCGATGCGACTGGGACATGAGCTCCAGCAGCAGAAACACCTGTCCAGGCGCCTCGTCCGCCGCCCGCCCGAGCCGGGCACCGAGCTCATCCCAGTCGAGGCCGTCGATCGAGTCGGTCGAGACATCGAGGTCCGGATGGGGAAGGCCGTCGACGACGGCGAGCAGCAGCTCCGCCCGCGAGCCGAAGGTCGAGTAGATCGCTCCCTTGGTCAACCTGGCCCGGGTGGCTATCGCGTCCAGACTTGCGCCGCCGACGCCCCGCTCCGCCACCTCCAGGCAGGCTGCCTCGAGCAGGCGTTGCCTCGTGACGGCAGGATCCGCGCCGCGCCCGCGCCAATTCATACCGTGCAGTATCAAAGCTGCCGGACCAACCGTCAAGGCAAGTAGTTCGATGTCGTTATTCGGTGTGCTGGATTGCCGTGGGCAGCACCACGGCGGCGCGCAGCTGGCCCTGCAGCAGATGGGCCAGGGTCACCTGCGACAGAACGGTCTGGACGGCGTCGTTCAGCACGAGCCAGAGCTCGCGCACGTGCGCGGCGATGGAGCCCGGCCGCTCGCCGGGCGGCGGGCCGAGCCCGCCCATGCGGCCGACGCTGACGCCGACACTCTGCACGATCGTGGCGAGGCTCAGATCGACCGCGGGGCGACCGAGCATGTAGCCGCCACCGCGCCCCCGCGTGCTGCGCACGAGATCGGCCCGTAGCAGGTCGCGCATGATGACGCGCAGATAGGCGATGGGGATGTCCTGGGCCTGGGCGATGTGCAGGCAGGTGACCGGCCGCTCCGCCGTAGCGAGCGCCGACAACGCGCGGATCGCGTAGTCCGCGCGAACCGGCAGCCGGAAGGCGCGCACCGGCCGGTGCGCCGGACGTGCCGGCAGCCCCCTGTTCACAGTGGCGGACTGTAGACGCTTAACTGACTTATCTCAACTATTGTGCTTTACTTTGTACACGGCGGACTAAACCGGACGGCGCGTGGCGTCAGGACTGCAGGCTGCGCAACGCAAACATGACGCTCCTCTTGACCTGGCGAAGAGGCGGCGTCGAGCCTGCACGGGTCAACAATCGCTAAACGAGCGGCGTGGCATCGATCGGCGCTGACCGAGCCAGGCTGGACAGGGCGATCAGGCTCAGCACGGCGATGATCGCCGCGAACACCTCCGCGGCGTGGACGAGACCGTAGGAGTCGCTGGCCGCACCGACACCGACCACGGGCAGCGAGATACCGACGTAGCAGACGGCGAAGAAGCTGGACGACACCGCGGCGCGCTGCCCCGGCGGGCTGGCGCCGGTGACCGAGCCGAGGGCCGACCGGAAGCTCAGCCCCTGACCGAGCCCACCGACAAGTCCACCGGCGACGAGCAAGGCGAAGGACTTCGTGCCGATCCCGACCCCGACGAGCGCGATGCCGACGATGAGGATCGCGGTGCCCGCGAGCAAGGCGGTCCGCACCGCCGGCCGGATCGAGACGACCTGGCCGGCGGCTGAGGCGGCGAACACGGCGAAGACGACCAAGCCGGTGAGGAACGGGTCGTGATGTCCGAGCAGTGCTAATGCGGCGGGGCTGACCGCGGTGAAGAACCCGAGCACGGCGAAGCCGGCGAACCCGGCAGTGCCGGCCTGGATGAAGATCGCTCGAAGGCTCGGCGGTACGCCGAGTCGCTGCACGGACAGCCGCCGCGGCTTGCGAACCTCGACCGGCTCCGGCATCAACCCGATCGCCACCGCCGCCGGGATCAGCAGTGCGAGATGTAGCAGGAAAGGCGTGGTCAACGGGTTCGCGACGTACTTTGCCAGGGCACCGGCCGTCAATGGGCCGAGTCCGAGCCCGCCGATGTTCGCCACTGCGGCAGTCAGGCTTGCCCGCAGCGGGTGATCGCCACCCGCGAAGTCGGCGAGCGCAGCTGTCGCCGTGCCGGTGAAGATGCCGGCCGACAGGCCGGACAGGAGTCGGCCGACGAGCAAGAGCGCGAGCCCGCCCGAGTGGATCTGCGCGACGAGCAGGAACACGATCGTAGACGCGGCCGCCGAGGCCAGCCCGGCGAGCAGAGTCGGACGGCGACCAATGGTGTCAGAGGCCCGGCCGAACACCAGTAGAGCGGCGAGGACGCCGACGGCGTAGGTGGCAAACACGATCGTCACCGTGAGCGCGCCGAACCCGAACCGCGCCTCGTACTCCGGATAAAGCGGAGTCGGCAAGGTCGTGCCCAGCATCGTGGCGGTGAAGGCGTAGGCGACGAAGCCAAATGCGGCGGCTCGCCCGACCCGACCGGTACCGGTCAACACACAGGGAACGTAACGCTACGAGCGGACAGAAGCCCTCCACGCGGTCCAGTCACCGCGCGCTTCTTTCCGGCTCAGCTCAAGGAGTTGGCAAAGATCCTGCCTCGCCCCGACGGGCCGCCGACATTCCAGCAAGGGCCCACGTCACCGCCGCCAAAGCCAGGAGCACCGCAACGAGCAACGGCGCCCTGTCGCGGGAGTGCCCCGGCGCCCGGGCGGTCAGCGCGGCCGACTTGGCGACGGAGAGTTCTGCGGCG
>JAVEEE010000045.1 GCA_030840615.1 Frankiaceae bacterium
AGCGTTGCGGGGCAGCGATTCCACGACTTCGACGGCACGCGGCACCTTGTAGTTGGCCATCCGCTCCCGGGCAAAAGCGATGACCTCGTCCGGGTCGACCGCCGCGCCCGGCCGGGCGACGACGAACGCCTTGCCGACCTCGCCGAGCCGGTCGTCCGGCACGCCGACCACGGCTGACTCGCTGACCGAAGGATGCGTCGCGAGGATCTGCTCGATCTCTGCCGGGTAGGCGTTGAACCCGCCGACGACATACATGTCCTTGAGCCGGTCGGTGATGCGCAGGTTGCCCCGCTCGTCGAGGACCCCCACGTCACCGGTGTGCAGCCAGCCGTCGCTGTCGATCGTCTCCGCGGTGGCTTGCGGGTCCTCGAAGTAGCCACGCATCACGTTGTAGCCGCGTACGACGACCTCGCCGGCCTGTCCGGCAGGGAGGGCGTTGTTGTCGCTGTCGACGACCTGCACCTCGGTGTCCGGGATCGCCCGGCCACTGGTGGTCGCGATCGTCACTGCGTCGTCGTCGCGGCGGCACATCGTCGCGGTGCCCGTCGCCTCGGTGAGACCGTAGGCCGTCAGCACGGTGTCGAACGTCAGCTCGTCACGCATCCGCTCGACGAGAGCAACAGGTACGACGGCCGCGCCGGTGACGGCCAGACGCAACGACGACAGGTCGGCGGCCGACCGGTCGGTCGCGTCGAGGATCGACTGGTAGAGCGTCGGGGGGCCCGGCAGCACCGTGATGCGTTCGCGGCCAACGAGGTCGAGCGTGGTCGCGACGTCGAACACCGGCTGCGGCACGACCGTCGCGCCTCGCAGCAGGCACGCGATGATGCCGGCCTTGTAGCCGAAAGTGTGGAAGAACGGGTTGACGACGAGGTAGCGGTCGCCCTCGGTCAAACCGACGACGTCAGACCACGTGTCGAACACCCGTAGCGTCTGCGCGTGTGTCGTCACGACACCCTTCGGACGACCGGTCGTGCCGGAGGTGAAGATGACGTCACCGATGTCGTCGGGGGCGACGGCGTCGATCCGCTTGGTCACGTCGTCACCGTCGTCCTGCGACCACAGCGTCTCGTCGAGGAGCACGACGTCGCAGTGCGCGCCGCCTGACTCACCCAGCATGGCCGCATAGTCGTTGCCGAGGAACGGCGGCGACACGAACGTGAACCGCGCTCGACTCTTGTCGAGGATGTAGGCAGCCTCTGCGCCCTTGAAGCGGGTGTTGAGCGGCACCAGGGCCGCACCGGCCGACAAGGCGCCGAGCGCCGCGACGACCCACTCCAGCGAGTTGGGACCCCACACGGCGACGCGGTCACCCGGCTCGACCCCGCGGGCGAGGCAACCCGCCGCCGCGCGCCGGACGAGCGAGGCCAGCGCCGTGAACGACACCCGACGCGCCTTGCCGTCGCCGGAGGGGTCGACGACTGCCTCGGCCGCGCCGAACCGCTCGGCTGCCTGCCGCACGAGCTGCGGAATGGTCGTGGCTGTCATCCGACCGCCCCCGAGGCCCGCAGTCGAGCCACCTCGGCGTCGTCGTAGTCGCAGCAGGCGCGCAGCACCTCGTAGGTGTGCTCACCCGGAGTCGGCGCCTTCTCGGGCAACGGCAGCTGCTCGTCGACGAACTTCACCGGGTGGGGCAGCTGGTCGGCGCCCAGCCGGCTCGCCGGGATCCAGCCGAGGCGGTCGGCGAACTGCGGGTCGTCCGGCAACGTCTGCGGGGTGTTGACGGGAGCGATCGGGGTGTTGACCCGGCCGCCGAACTCCATCCACTCCGCGGACGTGCGGGTCGCGAAGATGTCACGCAGCTCGCGCTGCAGGTCCCGGTTGCCCCGGGCGTGGTCGGCGTAGGTGCTGCCCGGCCAGCGCTCGAACAGGTCGGGTCGTTCGACACCGGCACAGAAGTTCTTCCAGAACGCCTGCTCGCTCGCCATGAACAGCACGTGGCCGTCTCGCGTCTCGTAGATCTGGTAGCGCACGCCTTCCTTCATGCCGGCCGTGCCGGGTGCGCGGCGCGCGTAGTCGTCGGACGGGTTGCCGGTCACCTCGTCCTCGGGTCGTTCGTAGGCACGCCACGTCTCGCTGCGATACCAGTCGAAGGCGGCCGCGCAGTCGGACTGGGCCAGCTCGAGGTCGGCGCCGCGACCGGTCTCTCGCGCGCGCAACACCGCAGCGAGGATGCCGAGTGCGCCGTAGAGCGGTGCGGCGAAGATGCCGATCGAGACGTGTTCGGGGATGTAGGTGAAGCCGTCGTCGTCGACCTGCGGCGCGACGATGCCGGCCCACGTGTCATAAGCGATGCCGTGGCTCGGCAGGTCCTTGTAGGGCCCGGTCGCGCCGTAACCGGAGATGCTGGCAAAGACCAGCGCCCGGTTGTCACCGCGCAGGACCTCCGGGCCGAGGCCGAGCCGCTGCAGCGCCCCCGGCCGCATCGCCTCCACGACCACGTCGGCGGACCGCGCGAGGTCCCGGAACACCTTCTTGGCGTCGTCGTTGCGCAGGTCGAGCGTGACGCTGCGCTTGCCCCGGTTGACGTGCAGGTGCATCAGCGAGACGCCCTCGACGATGGGCCAGGTCATGCCGCGGATGTAGTCGCCGGCTGGGGGCTCGACCTTGATGACCTCGGCACCGAGGTCGACCAGTGCGCTGGTGATGGCTGCCGGACCGAGCATCGAACACTCGATGACCCGCAGTCCGGACAGCGGCGCCCGCACGCTCACCGCGAAAATCTAACACCCCGTCAGAAACGCGGAACGCTGACCACAGGGTGTGGACCGCGCGGTGGATATCCGGTGCATCCCGCGTGGTTTGCGGGGGACAACCGACGCCGATCTGTGGACATGTTGTGCATGATCGAGAAACTTCAAGATTGTTTGGCTAAAGCCCTTGTGCGCCTCCGCTGCAGGGCTTACAAATCCTCTTGTCGCCGGAGACGGGGACCGATCCGGGGGCAACTCCGGAACGCCAGCGAAGTCGGGCAACCGACAGCGCAGGCGGGTCTTCGGGACTGGCGACCGGAATCGCGACGCAAGACACGGCGAGCAATCGCCGAGTCGGTGCAACGAGACCGTAGCGAGGCCCCTCCAACTCATACTTGGAGGGGCCTCGCACCATGTTGCCCCACCGGCTCGGCGTCAACGGCGACCGACACGCCCCGCGGCCCTGCCTCTTCGGGCAACCTCAGCCGGGCGCACGTTGCCATTGCACCTGCCGCTCGGCGTCGAGGAAGCCGAGCGCCCGGTAGAGGTCGATGGCGACGTACGACGGGTCGGCGACGATGACGAGACGCTCGACGCCGAGCTCGGTCCGGCCGACCTCGGCGGCGAGGTGCAGCACGCCGGCGGACAGCCCGCGACGGCGGTAGTCCGGGTGTGTCTCGACGCTCTGGTATCGCCCCAGGCCTCTGCCGTCGGTAACCAAGCCGAGCCCGGCTCGCAGC
>JAVEEE010000451.1 GCA_030840615.1 Frankiaceae bacterium
ACGGGAGCTGGAGTGGGACATACGGCGTGCGAGCACCACCGCGCCATGCCAGCGCGAGCATCACGAAACCGCCCACGGCGAGGCCGACGAGCACGATCGCCGCCCGCACACCCGGGTCGCGCAGCGCCGCGACCCAGGCGGGCACCGTGATCGTGACGCGACCCGGTTCGGTCGCCGGCGCGGGTTCGGTCATCGATCCAGCGAGCGCTGCAGGTCGCGCAACGCCTCGGTGAGAGTGGCCGTCTGCCGCGCGCGGGCGGCAGCGTCCTGTCGGCGGGCGCTGACGTTGATGATGACGAGCCCGGTCATCACGAGACCCAGCCCGGGCAGCCCGGCCGAGAGCAGGTAGGGCATCTGCCGCCAGACATCGATGAGACCGGCCACCTTCGCCCAGCCGACGCCGATCAGGGCGAAACCGATGAGCGCGATGACCACGCCGGCGTAGGTGGGCAGGTGCGACGCCGGGTCGGCGAGGGCAGCCAACCGCGATCGTCTCCCCACGCCCTGGCCGAGCAACCCCGGCGGCTGCCGGCCGGAAGTCAACGACTCGGGTTCGGACATCAGCGTGACGTCAGTCATCGCGTCTCCTCCAACAGGTCACGAACGAGTGCGGCGACGAGAGCGGTGCGCTGCGGCATCGCCGCAGCCGATGCCCACTCCCCCTCGGCGTGCGCGTTGCCACCCACCGCGCCCAGCCCGTCGAGGGTCGGTACGCCGAGGGCAGCCGTGAAGTTACCGTCCGAACCGCCACCCACGCCGACTCCGTCGAGCGGTCCGAGATCCATGAGCTCGGCCTGGTGCTGCGCGCGCTTGAACAGGTCGCTCGAGTGTCGCCGCTCCAACGGCATCCGTAGCGAGTCGGTGACAACCTTCAACGCCGCGCCGGCCAGCACGGGAGTGAACGACTGCAGCGCCGCCTCGACCCGCCGTAGCTCATCGGCGGTCTCCGCTCGTACGTCGACAGCGACCCGGGCAGCGGCCGGCACGGTGTTGACCGTCGTACCGGCGGTGACGACGGTCGGTGTGACGGTCGTGCCGACGGTTGACCGGGCAAGCGCCAAGGCGGCCAACACCTGGTGGGCGGCCTCGACAGTCGCGTTGATGCCACGCTCCGGCTCCAGGCCTGCGTGCGCGGCGCGGCCCGTCACCTCGAGGTGAAACATGCCCACGCCCTTGCGCGCGATCTTCAGGGCGCCATCCGCACTCGGCTCGAGCACCAGCACGGCACCCGCGTCGCGGCAGGTCCACTCGATGAGCCGCTGCGACGTCGTCGATCCGATCTCCTCGTCGCTGGTGACGAGGATGCCGACACCGTCCAGATCGCCGAGCGACTGCAACGCAGCGAACAGCTGCACCAGCCCGGCCTTCATGTCGAAGACCCCGGGGCCCGTCATCCGGTCACCCTCGACCTCGAACGGCCAGCGCTCCAAGGTGCCGACCGGCCACACGGTGTCGAGATGGCCGAGCAGCACGACCCTTGGCCGGCCGATGGTCCAGCGCAGATGCGGACGGCCGTCGACGAGGACGCGCTCGGCAGGCCTGCCGATGCGCCGAACGGCGATGGCGTCGACGATGTCGGCGCAGCGTGCCGTGGCGGCCAGGTCGCCCGACGGCGACTCGCAGGAGACCAGCGCCGCCAGGTCGTCGACCAGCCCCGGCGCCGTCTCGTCCGCGACCGCATCGGCAGCGGGTCGCGGGTGAAGAGCCGGCAGAAGAACACCGCGGCCGCGAGCAGCGCGAGCGGGGCGAGGAACGCCATCGGGTACTGGAACGGGTGCACGAACGCAACGGGCTGAGCGACGGGTGCGGGCTGAGTCGGTGCGGCGACCTGCGGGGGTGCGGCCGCCGGCGGCTGACCGCCGGTGGTGACGGGCGGAAGCGCGACACCGCTCGACGGTGGCGGCACCGCGGGCGTGGACGGTGCCGGCGTCGGCGTCGGTGCCGGCACGCCGCCACCGGTGATCGGTGCCGGCGGGGTGAAGCTGATGGCGGTGACGATGTGGTCGGCCTTCACGCGCTTCTTGCCGTTGAAGGCGACGTGCCACGCATCGGTCGGCTGGCCCTTGGCCGGGTCGGGAACCAACGCGATGCCGTAGGGCAACGCGCCGGTGGACCACTTCTGCAGGAACACGGTGACGTCCAGGGTGAAGACGTTCTTCTTCGCGTCGTACGCCGGCGCGGCCGCTGTGTGGCAGTCGATGGCCGGCGCTGCCGCGGTCGAGCCCTGCGCGCCGTCGGTCACCGGCTTTGTCGCGAGGCACGCCTTGACGGTCGCGGTCTCCGCGGCCTGCGTGCCGTCCCCACTGCCGGACGCGACCGGCAACGTCATCACGCCGCTCACTGCGGTGGACCCGTAGGGCACCGCGGTGAGGTCGGGCAACAGGTAGGTCCGCGCCGTCTCCTGACCACCGGCCACGCCCACGTGCAGGGTGTCCGCCGGGTACGGCGACGTCGGCACCTGCTCCGGCGGGCAACCGAGTGGACTGCTGCACAAGTCGACGGGCGACGACGCGTACCACGCCTCCACCGAATCGGACACGCTGATGGTTCGTGGCTGCACGGAAGTCCGGTCGGGCGTGGCACCCTGGGCCGGCGCCGTGAGCAGCCATAGCAGCGGCACGGCGGTGCCCGCAAGCAGCAGGCAGCCCCGGCGCAGCGTCGACCGCGGTCTCACCTGAGCATCCTTCGCCATGAGCGTCTGCTGGTCCTGCCCTCCGGGTGATCTTCAGGGTGCCGTGCGGGGCCACCCGGACGCATCGTGGCAGGGCACCAACCCTGCTTGCCGGGCTGGTGCGTCCGCATAACGCCCGCGGCGGCCGATGCGGCTACGGTCACCCAAGATGCCTCCGTCACGGAGAAGGGGCAGGATTTCGTGAAACTCAGCGCCGTCGAGCTGCGGCGTATCTCGCTGCCCCTCGTGACCCCGTTCCGCACGTCGTTCGGCACCGAGACGACCAAGGACGCGCTGCTCGTGCGCGCGCTGACCCCGGACGGCGAGGGCTGGGGCGAGTGCGTCGCGATGGCCGAGCCGCTCTACTCCTCGGAGTACGCCGACACAGCGCAGGACGTCGTACGCCGATTCCTGCTCCCGCGGCTGTTCGCGCACGGGGATGTCACGGCCGGCGCGGTGGCGCAGCTGCTCGCTCCCATCAAGGGACATCCGATGGCCAAGGCCGCGGTCGAGATGGCCGTGCTGGACGCGGAGCTGCGCCACGCCGGGCAGTCATTGGCCACGTACTTCGGCGCCACCCGAGACCGGGTGCCGTCTGGTGTGTCCGTCGGCATCATGGGCTCGATCCCGGAGCTGCTCGACACCGTCGACGGCTACCTGTCAGCCGGCTACGTGCGGGTCAAGCTGAAGATCGAGCCGGGGTGGGACGTCGAGCCCGTGCGCGCGGTGCGCGAGCGTTTCGGCGACGGTCTGCTGCTGCAGGTCGATGCCAACACGGCCTACACCCTCGGTGACTCGCGGCAGCTGGCGAAGCTCGACCCCTTCGACCTGTTGCTGATCGAGCAACCGCTGCCCGAGGACGACATGCGCGGCCATGCCGAGCTCGCCCGCCGAATCACGACGCCGATCTGTCTGGACGAGTCGGTGACGTCGGCACGGGCGGCGGCTGACGCCATTGCGCTCGGAGCGTGCCAGGTCATCAACATCAAGCCTGGTCGCGTGGGCGGCTATCTCGAGGCCCGTCGCATCGCGGCGCTGGCCGCGGCCAACGGGTTGCCGGTCTGGTGCGGCGGCATGCTGGAGACCGGCATCGGGCGTGGTGCCAACGCCGCGCTCGCCGCATGTCCGGAGTTCACCCTTCCCGGTGACGTGTCGGCGTCCGACCGCTTCTATGCGCGCGACATCACGCCGCCGTTCGTCCTCGACGACGGTCACATCGCGGTGCCGACCGGCCCAGGACTCGGGGTCGACGTGTTGCCGGGCGTCATCGACGAGGTCACCACGTCGCTGGAGACGATTCGCCCCTGAGCGTCAAACGTTCGCGGTGTCGCCGTCGAGCACGTCGCGGATGCGCTTCGCAAGGCTCGGACCGATCCCGCTGACCTGACGCAGCTCGTCGATGCTCGCGCGGCGGACGCCGTCCGGTGACCCGAGTGTCTGCAGCAGCTCCCGCACCCGTGCCTCACCGAGGCCGCGCACACCGGAGAGCGTCGACAGCAGACGAGCCGACCCGTTGGACAGCGCGGTCCCGGCCACTGGAGCGACCACCACCGAAGTGGACGTCGACGCCGCAGCGCCCGACCGTTCGATTGCGGTGATGCTGCCGCCGAGGTAGGCATCGATCACGGTGGGGTCGCGACGGACCTCGTCCGGCGTCCCTGCAGCGATGACCGAACCATCAGCCATCGCGATGATGCGGTCGGAGATGCCCATGATCAGTGGGATGTCGTGCTCGATGATGACGAGCGTCAGGTCCAGCTGGGTCTTGAGATCGACGAGCAGATGTCCCAATGCCTCGGTCTCGCGCTGGGCGATGCCGGACGACGGCTCGTCGAGCAGGAGGCACACCGGCTCGAGCGCAACGAGGCAGGCGATCTCGGTGATGCGGCGCGTCCCGGTCGACAGCTCCTGGATCTGCTTGTCGCGATAACGGTCCAGCCCCATGACGGACACCAGCGCGCGGGCCTGGCGTTCCTTCGTCCGCTCTCCGAGCGTCACGCCGACGGCCGCCGACAGGAAGCGGGTCGGCTGCACTCGCTCGAACGCGAGCATGACGGTCTCCTTGACCGTCATCGTCGGGAACAACGCGGCGTCCTGGAACGAGCGGATGAGACCGAGCTTGGCTCGCTCCTCCGGCCCCAAATGAGAGATGTCGCGCCGGTCGAAACGCACCTCGCCCGTGTCGGGCCGGGTGAAGCCGCCGAGCAGCTCGAACGTCGTCGTCTTGCCGGCGCCGTTCGGGCCGATCAACCCGACGGTCTCGCCGGCTCGGATGGCAACCGACACGTCGCGGACAGCGACGACCCCGCCGAACCTCTTGCTCAGGTTTCTCACCTCGAGCAGTGTTGCTCCGGTCGTCGGCCGGCGGCGCTGAGACGGCACGTTGCCTTGCTCACGCCGCACCTCGCTGAGCGAAGCGCGGGGCGCGGCTGACTGCTCGGCCTCGGGATCCTCACCCGCAAACAGAGGCTCGGGATCGATGCCCTGGCGGCGGGCCTCGAACTTGACGATGCGGTCGCGGAGCGGCTCGACGAGCTGGATGAGCCCGCCGGGCTTCCACAGGATGACGAGCAGCACGCCGAACTTGGTAGCCGCGAGGCCGAGGTTGCCGATGTTGAGCAGTGGCAGGCCGAGCACCCAGACCGCGCCGAGGATCGGCCCGATCAGCACGGACACCCCACCCAGCACCGTCATGACGACGACATCAATGCTCGCCGATGCGGGGAACGTGGAAATGCCGATGCTCGACAACGAGTGGCCGTAGGTGGCGCCGCCGATGCCGGCGATGAAGCCGCCGATGAGGTAGCCCTGCAGCTTGACCGCGCTGGCCTTGACCGTGAAGGCGCGAGCGTTGTCCTCGTTGTCGCGGATGGCGACGAGGAGCCGCCCGAAGCCGCTACGCCGGATGTTGCGGGCGAGCAGCAGCATCAACGCGAACAACGTGAGCGCGAAGTAGTAGTACTTGTGACCGGTGTCGAGCGCGTTGCCGAAGACGATCGGCCGGCCCGGGTCTCGCCCGTCACCGAGCATCCAGTTCTGCGCGAGCAACCAGGCTGGTGTCGCCAGGGCAAAACCGAGGGTGGTGACGGTGAGCATCAGCCCACGGATGCGAAGAGCGGGCAGCCCGATGACGACGGACACGAGACCGGCGCCGAGACCGGCGTAGAGCAGCGCGAGCGGGAAGTCCCCGATGCGGCTCGACACCTGGAAGGAGATGACAGCACCGATGGCCGCGACGGCGAACTGCCCCAACGTCAGCTGTCCGCCGAGACCGGTGAGCACACCGATGGACAGGCCGACGATCGCGAAGCCGATCATCCCGGTGAACGTGACGGACAGGCTGTTGGTGATGAACATCGGCAGGATCGCCAGCACCGCGAGCAAGGCGATGGCCAGCACCGGCGGCATCGTGCGGACAACCCCGAGTCGCTGGAGCTTCTGCGGGATGGGGCGCAGGCCCTGGACCGCCGCCCAGCTGCCCTTCTCCTCGTCCCGGCCACCGCGCTGCCGTTGCAGCAGCAACGTCACGAGAATGATGACGAACAAGGTGACCTCGACGAGCCCCGACCGCGGGTAGTTCCAGAGCAGGAGCTGTTCGAGAATGCCGAGGCCGATGCCACCGGCGAGCGCGAGCGGCAGGCTCTGCATCCGGCCGATGACCGCAGCGGTCATCGCGCGCAGCAGCAACGCCGGGCCGAAGCTGTCACCGCTGATGAAGCCCTGCGTCGGCGCGGTGAGGATCGCGGTGAACGCCGACAGCGCGCCCGCGATCGCCCAGGCCAGCGAGGACATGCGGCTCGCGAAGATGCCCGACATGCGAGCGGCTTCAGGGTTGGCCGCCGCGGCCCGGATGGCCAGGCCGAACCGGCTGCGCTTGAGGAACAATGCGATGCCGAGCACGAACAGCGGCGAGAGGAAGAGCATGCCGGAGTAGGCCTCGGTCACCCGGAGTGCACCGACGTTGAACACAGGAAGCCACGACGGCTGCGGGTAGAGCGAGCCCGCCGATGCGGTGCTGTTGATGACGGCCGCGAAGATCACCAGGAACTGGCCGACACCGAGCGTCGCCACGATGCTCATGAGCCGCGGCGCGTTGCGCAGCCGGCGTACGACGCCGGCCTCGGCGGCTGCGCCCGTAGCTCCCGACACCAGCAGGGCCAGCGGGAACGCGACCCAGTAGGGCACATGCCACTTGACGGCGGCGAGCCCGAAGAACGCGGAGCCGAACGCGCCGATCTGACCGTGCGCGAAGTTGATGATGCGGTTGGTCCGGTAGATCAGCACCAGCCCGACTGCGAGCAGCCCGTAGGTGAGGCCGATGATGGTGCCGAGCAGGATGACCGGCAGCGGCGTCGACGCCTCGACGACGTGATGCGCGTCGAGCAGAGCGAAGAAGAGCTTGGCGAGGATGACAGCGGCGACGAAGGCGCCCAGCTGCAACAAGAACTTGCGCGAGGGCAACGGGAGCTTGCGGCCGCCGAGCCGCTGGCTCGCTTCGTCGAGGAGAAGGCTCACGTCGTGGCCCCGGCACCATGCAGGAAGACCGCTCTCAACAGGTCGTCGCGGGCGAGTAGCTCCTCGGCCCGCCCGTCGAAGCGCATCTCGCCCTTCTCCATGAAGTAGGCATGCTCGACGAGGTTGAGGGCGATGTTGACCGACTGCTCCACGAGGACGACGGCGGTGCCATCGGCGTTGATCTGCCGGACCAGCTCGAGCAGCTGCCCGACGATGACCGGGGCGAGCCCGAGCGACAGCTCGTCGATGAGCAGCAGCCGGGGCCGCAGCATCAGCGCCTTCGAGAGCCCGAGCATCTGCTGCTCGCCGCCGGACAGCGTGGCGGCCAGCGAGTTGCGTCGCTCGTGCAACCGCGGGAACGCTTCGAAGCAGGTCTCGATGGCTTTGTCGACGGCGCCTCGCTCCCCCGCCATCGTGTAGCCGTAGCTCCGCAGGTTTTCCACGACGGTCATCGGTCCGAAAACCGCTCGACCGCCGGGGATCTGGGTGATGCCGAGCCGCAGCCGACGTTCGGCGTCGAGGTAGGTGATCTCCTGGCCGCGGAAGCGCACGCTGCCCGCGGACGGCAGCCCGATGCCCGAGATCACCTTGAGCAGCGTCGACTTGCCGGCGCCGTTGACGCCGAGCAGCGCGACCATCTCGCCGTCGTCGACGCTGAAGTCCACGTCGAACAGCACCTGCAGCTGGCCGTAGGAGAAGTCGATACCGCGCGCGGACAACATCGGCAGCCGGCCGCCCGCGGACACGATCCGCCGGATCTCCTCCTCCTCCAGCACCTCGTCGATCATCCGATCGAGATCGGATTCGATGAGCTTGCCGGCGCTGGCGATGATCAGCGCGCCGAAGACTCCCGGGACGGCGATCGCGACCATCGTCCCGCCGATCCCGTACTGGTCCTGCACGCCGCCGAGCAGCAACGCGCCGGCTAGGCCCCCGAGGGCACCGAAGATCGCCCCCAGGGCCTGCGCATGCGGGCGCATGTTCGACGGGATGATCGACAGGAGCGCGATCGCCAACAATGGAGTCAGCAGTCCGATGGCGGCGCCGGCGAGCGCGAAGCAGATGAGCATGGGCACGAAGAACGGCATGAGGCCACCGACGGCGATGAACACGACACCCACCGCGAGGAGATAGCCCGCCGCCTGCAGCACACGCGGCGGCGACGCGCGGAAGTGCTTCTCGCCCCGGCCGCCATAGGCAACGAGCGCGACGACGCCGCAAGCGAAGTACGACGCGAAGAACAATCCACGCTGGCCGGGTCCCATGTTCCAGCGTTCGTCGAGGAAGAACGAGAGGAAGACCGCCAAGGGGGACGTCAGGATGCCGACGACCGCGAGGCCGGCGAACACGCGACGGTTGGTCGGGATCAGCAGCAGCCGGCGGCAGATCTCCCAGAAGCCCAACGAGACGTCGTTCTCGCGCAGGTCGGCGGCCTCGCCGTGAGCTTCGTGCACCGAAGCGCGGATCTGCTCGGTGTCCCACTTGCCGAAGCCGGGGTCACGCAGGCCTATCGCGATCAAGGTGATGAGGATCGACGTCAACCCCATCATCAGGAACACTCCACGCCACGTGAAGTCCAGCACCCCGGCGAGCAACCCGACCGCAGCCGGGGCGACCACGTTGCCGAAGATGCCGATCGCGTTGTAGATGGACACTGCCCGGACGCGAGCCTCGGGATGGTAGGTGTCCATGACCAGCGGTGTGTGCAACGCGGTAACGCTGCCGGTGGTCACACCGTCGAGCAACAGGATGCCCAGCAACCCGAGCACGGACGTGACGAACCCGGTGAACAGCGTGATGAAGGCCCAGAGGAAGCCGGTGACGATGCAGAGCATGGCGCGGCGGGCTTTCCGCTGGCTCAGGGCCGCGACGGGCAAGGGGGCGACGGCGATCGACAACCGCTGGAGAGCGAAGCATGCGCCGATCAGTGCCACCGGGATCCCGAGAGCGCGGCTGATCTCGGGCGTCAGCACCGTGAACGCATAGGACTGGAACCCGTCGGTGACGAACAGCAGCCCCAGCGCGATCACGGGGTAGTAGCTCAGCCCGTAACGGCGGACGACGTCATGGAAACTCGCGGTGTTCTCGTCGCCGACGACACCAAGCTTGATGCGAGCCTCTTCGCGAAGGGCTTCGCGGGTGTGCTCGATCTCGCCGAGGGCAGCAAGCTCCTGCGCGTGGACGTCCGGTGTCGACTCCCGGTTGCGGAGCTCCGTCATCAGACGCCGAGCTTCGGGAGGCGCACGTCGAGCTGCCAGGCAGACTCGCCGATGCGGTGGCCGGCCGTGTCCATCAAGACGATGGTGAGGGTGTGCAGCTGAAGGCTGCTCTTGTCATTCACGATTGACGGGATGAGCGGCAGGTGCAGGCTGGTGCCGGTCGTCGTGAAGACGAGGTGCTCTCGGAGGTAGCCGCGGTCGGGGCAGGTCGGACTCTGCTCGCAGAACTGGTCCCCGGACGCGACCGCCTTCATCGTCTGACCCGGCTTGATCGGCGTCTTGTCGACGAAGACCGCGAAGTAGCCGGCATCCCGCGACGGCGGGCCGGTCCCCGGAGCCGCGACGGTGAAGTCGTCCATGCGCCAGCTGACGGTGAACTGCTGATGCACCTTGCTGCGCGACTCCGGGCTGATGAAGTGCAGGCGCTTGTCCACGCGGAAGTTGAGGTCCTGCAGGTGCGTCAGCCCGCAGCCTGAGGCGAGCACGCCGACGACGACAGCGAGCACGATCCGCGCGCACGCCGGCCGGGGACGCTGCACACGAACCTCCCTGCCTGTTCTCGGGGGCCCGCTCTGGGGGGCCTGCTCTCGGGTGTCACCCATGCTGGCCAAACGAGCCGCTCACGTCGTCGTACGGCGGCACGAACTGGCCACTCGGCCGCTGTCGGGCTCGACACAGGGACGGCTGAACAGTTCGACGTCCCGCGTGGGCTTCCCTGCCCGGGCCCAACTCAGCGGCCGAGCGCAGCGGCCGAGCTCAGCGTTCTGGGCCGAGGAAGCGCAGCTGCAGCTCGGCGACCAGGCGCTCGTCCGGATCGGCCAGGTCAAGCGCGAAGACCTCGGTGATGCGGCGGAGCCGGTAGCGAAACGTGTTGGGATGCACGTTGACCGCGGCTGCCGCCGACGCCATGTCACCGAAAGCGTCGAAGTAGGCCCGCAGGGTGGGCACCCAGGCGGCGCCCTTGCTCGCGTCCTGCTCGGCCAGCGCGGCGATCTTGCCCGTCGTGAGCTCCGGATGCTCCTTGACGATCTGGGCGAGGCGATGCAGCACGACCTGAGGGCGCACCGAACCGATCGTGGCGACCGCGCGCTCCGGTCCGGCGAGCAGGACGTCGAGCACGTCGTCGGCCTCGCGGCGCGACTGCGACACACCGTCGAGGCCCTCGACCGCGGAGCCGACGCCCGCCCGCAGGCCGAGGCGGAGCGCCTGGCCGGTGCGGTCGACGATGGCCTGTCCGAGCGACACCAGCTGGTCGGGGTGGTCCGGATCCACCGGCACGAGGGCATAGACCCGGCCCGCGCTCGGGGCGCACGCTGCCTGGCGGCGGTAGGACTCGCAGTAGACGGCGACCAGGTCAGCCACGCGATGCGCGTTGATGACGGCCGCCGCATCGGCGCCTGCTCCGACGTGGAAGGCGAGGACGGCGACCGGCTGGCTCGGGTCGAGCCCCAGCGCGTCGCGTCCGCGGTTGCCGCGGTCGTTTCCCTCCAGCACGGCCAGCAATGCCTCGGCCCGTTGGCGGCGTTCGACGTCCGACGCCGTCCGATGCCGAAGCAGGTGCAACGCGGCGATGTCGGCCGCCTGCCGCAGCGTCTTCTCCGCCTCCGACCCCAAGGGCTGCAGCCCTTCGATGACCCAGATGCTGCCGAGCAGCTCGCCGCCGGCACGCACGGCTACGGCGAGACGTGACAGGTAGCCCGGCTCGTCGCCGAGGAAGTCCGCGATCCGCACGACCTCGTCGGTCTGCCAGAGTCGCCGGAAGACACCGGCGTCGTGCAGCCGCTGGATCCAGTCCGCCGGCACCTGTCGTCCCAGGATCGTGCGCTCGCGCGGCTGGTCGATCGGATGCTCGAGGCTCGAGTAGGCCAGGACGCGGTTGTGCGGGTCCTCGATCGTCGTTGCCCCGCCGACCATCGCGGCAACGGCGTTGGCGAGGGCGAAGAGGTCGCCGAGCGGTGCCTCGCTCAGCTCGGGTGTGCTGGCCGGCGCGGCACTCGCGGCGGTGACGAGCAGCGTGTAGAGCTGGCCCCACGCGAGTGCCGGTGGCGCAACCAGCAGTGCGAGCCCGACATCTTCGGCGGCGGCGACGACGTCGTCGCCCAGCGCGCCGGCGTGCTTGACGATGACTCCCGCCGCGCCGGAGTCCGCCAGCCCACGGAGCAGCGCCAATCGCGCCCGGTCGCTGTCCACGCCGATAGCCAGGACGATGCCATCCCGCACGCCCGGTAGCGGCTCCGCCGGATCGAGGATGAACGCGTCCCCGACGTCCAGATCAAGTCCGCGCGGCGCCGCGACGACGTCGAGCACCGCGGGATGAAGGCGCTCGACGAGCACGCGCAACGTACGCCGGGCAGGCTCGTCGACGGGAGTCGAGGCAACCGCCTTCTTCGGCGCACTCGCCTTCTTCGGCGCTACTGCCTTCTTCGCCACGGGGCCATGGTCGCACTGTCACGAGACGGCGGGCTGCCGGCGGCGGTCAGTCCGGGTAGTACGGCGGCCCGCTGTACTTCAAGCACGTGCAGGACTGGAAGTATTCCGCGGTCCGAACCTGGTCGGCGCCGTCATGGCGACCCGGTCCGAACCTCGTCCCGTAGACGACTGCGCTGCGGAAACTGGTGCCAAGGCCTTCCACTATCCGCATGAACGCGTCCGAGCTGATTACTGTCGTCAGTGAGTTGATGACCTGCTGCAGGAAGAAGATCTGGTCGCAGGCCTGACTGGCGAAAGCCTCATCCTCGGAGTTGCTGCTCTTGACCGGCAGCCCAGCGGCGGCCTGGATCTCGTAGCACTTCTCCCGCGCCTGGTTGCGGTGCCAGCCCGCGTCGTACCTCGCGTCGTCGTCGGACTCCATGATCGCGAGAGCCTTGTCCATCTGGTCGGCCGGCAGCTCGCTGTTGCCCGGCAAGTTGTAGGCGTTCTGGCCGTAACGCGGGTAGTAGTGCTGCGACTTCGCCTGGTTCATCCACTCGAGTGTCAGCCCACCGCCCGCCCACACACCGGCCGGACCATCCTGGATGATCACGTGGTTGATACCCGCGGCGCGGAACTTGGTGACCGCGCTGCTGACCGCTGCAGTCATGTCGCCCAGCCCGTCGAGCTGTTGGGGAACCGAGATGTAGACCGGCTCGATCGAGGGCTTGACGCCGTGCGAGGCCAGCGCCGGTAGGTAGCCGTGCTGCATCGCGAAGCGGTAGTTGTTGTCGTCCCAGGTGATGAGTCCGAGCTTGCCGGCGAAGTAGCTCGCCTTGCTGAGCCCGCCGACCGTGACGTTGCCGAGCCGATCGAGCCGGATGGCGTTGGGGTCGACGAAGTGCGGGAAGCGGTCGAACGTCGACTTGACCCCGTCACCTCCGACCATCGAGATCGCGCCGGCCTTCTCGGCGCAGGATCGGAGGATGTCGTTGCGGAGGGCCTCCAAGGCAAACACCTTGTGGTCCTGTGTCCATGTCTCGCAGGCCGACTGCGTCTGTGCGTTCTGGTCCTTGGCGACGCTGAGGTTGAAGTAGATGGGCTCGAGCTTGCGGCCGAGGAAGCCACCGTGGGTGTTCGCATAGCGGATGACGGCGTTGTAGACGTCCCTGCCGTCGTAGCTCGCCGCCGCCCCGGCGGCGCCGATAGCCCGGTTCGCCGCGGCGGCGTCCGAGCTGTAGGCCAGGCCGACATAGACCTTCGTGGCTGTGATGCCCGGAGCGGACACCGTCGGCGTGACACCGGCACCTGACCCGTCACGGGTGCTGCCCCCACCGCCGGCACCCGCCGGACCCGTGACAGCCCCGGCGGATCCGGCGCCGCCGGTCGTTGCGCCGGCGGTGTAACCCGGCGTGCCCGCGGTGGACCCGCCTGCCGCCGGCGTCGGGACGCCGAGACCGTCCCCGCCCGCACCCGCGGCCGCAGATCCTGGAGCCGCGACCGCGCCGGGCGACAGTGTCGAGGCGCCCTGGACCGTGCTTCCGCAGGCACTGGTCAGCGCTGCGAGGAGCCCGCAGCCGACGAGTGCCAGCCGCTGCCGTCGTCCGCGCATCTGTCGAGTGTCCCGCTCTTGCGTTACGGATGCATTCGTCGCTCTCGCACAAAGCGGTGCAGCGGCTTTGGCCGATCGGGCAGATGGCGACGGGGCCAACGGTCAGTCCGGGTAGCGAGGTGGGCCGCTGTACTTCAGGCACTTGCACGACTTGAAGTACTCCGCCTGCCGCACCGCCGCGGCGCCGTCGTGTTGATCGGGCGCGAACTCCGTGCCGTAGACGAACGCACTGGTGAAGGCGCGCCCGAGGCCGTTGACCGCCTGGACGAACGCGTCAGCGGTGACCGTGTTCAGCTGGTTCACGAGCATCTGCGTGAAGAACACGATGTCGCAGGCCTGCGCCGCCAGCCCCTCGTCGTTGACGTTGCTGCTGCGCACCGGGTAGCCGGCCTCGGCCTGGATCTTGAAGCAGTGCTCACGCTGCTTGTTCGGGTGCCAGCCCGCGTCGAACTTCGGGT
>JAVEEE010000457.1 GCA_030840615.1 Frankiaceae bacterium
CTGCGGATCAGCACGGTTGCCTTGGCCTGCGCCGGTAGGTAGACGTCGGCGCGCAGCTCTGCACCGTCGCGCATCGAGACCGGAGTCGTGAGCTGCGTGTAGGGCTGACTGTCGCCGGTTACCTTGACGGCCTTCGCGACGGCCATGTCTGCCGCACGCTGCCGCCAGGACGGACGCGAGGGATTGGTGGTTCGTACTGTCATGCTGCCCTCTCAAGCCAACCGTGCCGGCTTCGTGCTGTAGCGGAAACACGAGCACGTTTGCTGGTAACGGAACACGGAGAACGATGGCGGCGCGTCATGTACACGGCGGTCGAGGCGCAGCCGTTCGCCGAGGACGTAGGCACTCTCGAACGACCCCATCGCGGTGGCGACGCCCGCCGGGAGGATGCTCGCTTCGTCATGCCCGCGAGCGGCCACGAGGCTGGCATCGAGCACCGCGAACAGGTCGCAGATCTGATAGACGAAGGCGTAGTCCGCCTGGCTCTTGGCGTTGATGCCCTGCGCCCGTGCGACCGCGTCACACCGTTTCGTCGCCGCCGAGTGTCGGACCGCGCTGACGTCGACGACGGGTATCCAACCCACGCCGGCCATCCGGCTCTGCGCGTCCGCGGGGTACTGGCCGGCGTTGGCCGCCGTCGCCGCGAGGCTGCTCAGTGCGTACGTCGGCTTCCACGCCTGTGCCTGCGCCTGGTTTTCGAACGCCTGAAGAGCGGCGATCTCGAAGGAGGTGATGAACATGACCCGGTCGACACCAGCACTGCGGAACGGCAGTACGGCCGAGCTGACCTGAGCGAAGAACGAACCGGCGTCGCTGAACCCGCCGACGCAGTCGACATCGGCACGCTGGACGCTGACGCCGAGCGAGTGCGCGAGTGGCGTCAGCGTGTGCGAATAGGCGCGAGTGTTCTCGGGGCAATCCTCGACGATGACACCGAGCTTGCTCTGTCGGGTGAGCAGTCCCGCCTGCGTCAGGCCGCGGAGGGCCGCGGTGATCCGCCGGTCAACCGTCGGTGACGCAGTCGTGAACAGCTGCGGGTAGCTACTCACGTCCTGATTGTCGGGCGCACCGTTGCCGACTTCGAGGTTCGTCACGCCGGCCTTCGCCAGGCAGTTCTCGTAGTTGGCGGAGAAGAAGTTGCCCACCTGACTGACGACGACGTCGACGTGGTTGTCCTGGGTGAACTTCGCGCACGCCGCCGACAGGTCGCTCTGGTACGACGACGACGTCGGGTTGATCGTGTATTCGATCGGTTGGATCTTCCGGCCGGCCATGCCGCCGTGCGTGTTGTAGTAGCGGATGAAGGCATGGGTGATCTCGACCGGATCGACCCCGGCCGGGTTGTTCGCTCCGGTCGCGGCCGCGGCGGCAGCGGGGGAGCTCGCGTCGAGCACGCCCAGCGGCAACGGTCCGGTCTTGGCCTGTCCCGCCGGCGGCACCGTTGCGCCGGGTCCGGTGCCCCCGCGCGACCCCGTGACCGGGCCGCCGGTGGCGACGGCGCCGGGTCCACTCGAACCGGGACCGGTGACGCTGCCGGGAGCACCTGGAAGACCTCCCGCCGTCGTCGGCGTACCACTGACAGCCCCTCCGGCGCCCGGGACGCTGAACTGATCCGAACCGGCCGGCGTCCCCGACTGCTGCACGGTGCTGCCGCAACCTGCCAACACGAACCCGACGGCCGCGGCGCCGACAAGCGCCCGTGACCTCAGCATGGCGCCGGGCCTAGCAGCTCAGTGAGATCGTGGCGCTCCCGGCCGCGAGCGCGCGCATCGGCGAACAGGTCCAGAGCCGCGAGCGACACCGCGGGCGCGAGATCGTGCGCGGCCAGCAGCTCGCGCACCAACTGTTGCGGCGTGCCCAGCCCGCCGATCGTCGCCTCGGAAGGCGCCGTGCCGCGGTCCTGACGTCGCTGCAACAACCGGCTGAGCATCGCACTGCTCGCCCAGCTTGTGTCGAGGATGGAAGCGGCGACGTCGAGCCGGACCCCCATCAGGCGCATCAGCTCCTCCGCTTCTGCCGCGGCTGCGGCGTGACAGCTGACCAACAGCTGGTTCACGAGCTTGAGCTCGAGCCCGGCGCCTGCCGGACCGACGTGCACGACGTGCGATGCATACGCACGCATGACCTCCGTGGCCACAGCGAGGCACTGGTCGCGACCGCCGATCATCGCGCTCAACGTGCCGGCGGCCGCGCCCTCGGGTCCGCCGCTGACAGGTGCATCGAGGAAGGAGGCGCCCCGTCCTTCGAGGGTTGCGTCGATCTCTCGGGCGAGGGCCGGCGAGAACGTCGCATGCTCGATGAAGACCTGGCCCCGGCGGGCTGCACCCGCGAGCCCGGCCGTTCCGAGGTAGACCTGCCGTACGGCGTCATCGTCGAGCAGGCAGCCGACGACGATGTCAGCGAGGCTGGCGACCTCCCGCGGGGACGACGCCGGTGTTGCGCCGCGCTGGACGAGCTCGGTCTCCCGTGTCCGCGTCCGGTTGTGGACGACCACGGCGTAACCGGCGTCGACGAGACGCGACGCCATCCGGCTGCCCATGGCGCCGAGACCGACGAAGCCGATCCGCGGGGCGTCCACCATCACGACCCCACAATCGTGTTCGCGGTCTCGCCGAGACCGGTGACGGACATGCGGATGCGGTCGCCCGGTTGCAGGAAGCGCGGGGGATCCATCTTGGCGCCCACGCCGGCAGGCGTCCCGGTGATCAGGACGTCGCCCGGCCGGAGCTGAAAGACCGCGCTGACACTCGCGATGAGACCTGGGATGTCGACGACCATGTCTGAC